>NZ_RZTA01000105.1:0-23966 GCF_004023115.1 Mesorhizobium sp. M6A.T.Cr.TU.017.01.1.1 | reverse complement strand
GGTTCTTTCGCGAGGTGCGCGTCAAAGGCTTCGACAGCATGTTGACCCGCACGCTCGTGGCAGCCCGCACCCGGCTGGTCCGGATCACCGTCGAGCTTTCCAACCAGATCCGAGGGATCATGAAAACCTTGGCTTGCTCGTTCCCGTGGCGCGCAAATTGGCGGTGATCATGCACACGATGCTCAAGACTGGCGAGCTCTTCAATCCGACTAAAGGAGCCGCAGCGTAAATCCAGATAGCGTTCAGAATCTGAGCGCCTGAGGCGTCCCTGCCGGGACGTGAGCCGAGCCATTCCGTTGATGGGGTTGCACTGCTGTCTCAGCAAAGTGCGTCGTCCACATTGAAGGCTCGCCCGCGAAGCTCCATCATGCGGCGGCCGATGTCGACCGCGAAGACAACCTTGCACCCGGCACCGCCGTATCAGCGCGATAGATGCTTGACGCCCAGCCGCGATTAGACAACCCCATCAACCTGCCTGCCCACACGGCGGCCGTCGTGCGAGAGGCGATCGAGACGACCGGCGCGAGGCTCAATGTTCCTGCCGCCCTACAGCCCCGATTTCAATCCGATCGAAAACGCATTCTCAAAACTCAAGGCTCTTATGCGAGCCAAAGCCGACAGGACAATCACAGCCCTGTGGAACGCCGTCGGATCGCTCGTTGACTTCTTTCACCCCAGCCGAATGCCAGAACTACTTCAGGCCGCAGGCTATGACCCGGATTAAACCGTACGTGCTCTAGTTAGCTACAGAGGCGACAGATAAACAGTGACTCCCCAGGGAAATCGCCGACTCGGCGATTGAAGCCGCGCGCTGGCGCAGCGATCGTCCATGTTCATGTTCGCGATCCCGCGACCGGCGCCGCCGCCTACGCGCAAGGCGGCTTCTACCGATCAATCCCCGCAAAGCGGTTTTCGAAAACAGCACAGGGTGGCAAACGCAGCCGTTCTCGGGTTTGCTCCGCAATCCTGGCCTGTTGGCCTGCACTGTTAGTGATCATCGCGCAGCGAACGTCCGCGTTGGGTACGGCCTTTATAATGCTTCCTGTCAAGCATCTTGGGGGATCAAGACACGACATTTGACCTTGCGACCTGACCCGGACAACTTTGCCCCGGTAGGCGCAGCGGTTTGCTGAGCATCACGGACGGCGCAACTCCAACACCTGATAGTTTGTTCCATCAAGGACAACCGGCCCAAGGCAGGTAAAGCCCAGTCGAGCTCTCGCTCTGAGAGACCGTATATTCGTCGGGCGTATGAAAGAAACCAACCGATCGATAGGTTGGGTTGCGAAGGCGAATTCGATGACTGGCTTAGCGCTTTCCGGCCCAATCCCCTGGCCGCACCGGGCTCCGAACAAGCAGGTTCCGGTTTCAATGGCGTTGTCATCGAAGCGGAGCAGCCCGGACCGCCCCACGAAGCGCAAGTCGCCATTGTCCTCTCGTTCATAGACCATCCAGAATCCATACCCGTAGGTTTCCCACTCATGAAGATAGCGGGACAGCCGCGCATCAGACATTTCCCGCGTTGGCGGAATTCCCTCCATCGTCAATTCGACTACTAGCGGATCACAGTGCAGGCGATGGAGGGCGTCGGCGTCCCAAGGACGTATTGGGCGCATGAATAAACGTTCTGTTTCCAGATTCATTCGAAATTTCGTCCTTCGTTCAATCCTTTGCGGCTACCCGCGACATGAATACCGGTCGGCGGCTCCCGCCGCCCCACACCGAAGCGTTTCAAAACCCGCGCCAATTTGGCTGATCGGACCAACGAAGAAATTTTATGGCTTCTTTTCAGCTATTTAGCCCGAAGCAAAACAATGATTGGGAACAAAGCCTGTGCTGCGGACATGACAAACCCGAAGTTGCGACCGGGCTGCGGCCGAACCCTTCCAAACCGGAGCGGGTCATGTCGACCGTCCGTGGTGGCGCAGCCGGCCGTCTTCCCAAAACACCACCTCCGCAAAGGTGCGGTGGATGTCCATTCCAATCACACGTCTCATGGCTCCTCTCCTCAGACGGTCGGGAGCCGGCGGGCGACGCGACACCTACGGATCCGCGCTCTCGGCGCAACCGGGCAGGTCGCAGGGGCGGCCAGCTACTAACGCGAGCTCGCAGCTCATCGAATTGATCGGCCTGCCCGCACTTGGCGTGCTCCCGGTGCCCCTGTCCCGGATGGTCGCACCATACGCCGAAAATCTCGCATCTCCAGCGGGGACCAGATGGCACCGTCACGATCATACCGGTTACCAACATGCTCGAACGTCTCAACGAGGAAATCCGCCGGCGCACCTATGTCGTGCGTATCTTCCCACACGCCGAAAGCTGCCTGCGCCTGGTCAGGGCGTTGGCCGTCGAGACCAACGAAAACTGGATGGAGGCCAACCGCTACATCAACATGGACGACCGCGCGAGCACAAGAAGCTCGCTCTGCGCCAAGCCGCATGACCAGCACCATGGCCGCCCCTTTTTGCAGAACTCTCAGCACACTACCGGAGCCCAATGCTTCTTCGAGTGCATAATCATCCTTTTCAAGCGTTGAACTCATAGGATGATCGCGCCACACGAATTGAGGCAGAACTCCTTTAAATACAACGCGACAGGGATGACCTTCCCGCTTGCCGCCGTCCAATGCAGGGGAACAGTAGTTCCAGCCGATCGACTGTCACTTCTCTGGAGATAATCTGTTCCAGCCGATCGGTGAGCCAGATCTGTAGATCAACGCCATTAAGTTTTGCCGTCGTGCCAAGCAGGATTGCGAAGGGTCCCACCCAGCGGGCGTTTAACGTCATTAACGCCGTTAAGCACAGGAATTTGCGACAGGCGCAGATTTGGCCGCCACAGCCGGCTCTTCCGGGATCTCTGTTGCCGGAGCGCGCACATGACAGGCCACGACCCGTCCGTCGGCCATTGGCGCCAAAGGCGGCACTTCGATACGGCAATGTTCGACCGCCAGCGGGCAACGCGGGTGGAACGCGCACCCGCTCGGCGGGTTGATGGGGCTTGGCACCTCGCCTTCGACCGGCGCCTCCAGCCGAACCCGCGTTGGATCCGGGACCGGGGCTGCCGCGATCAGCGCCTCGGTATAGGGATGGACCGGCTTGGCGAAGAGCGCCTCGCAGGGCGCAAGCTCCACTATCCGCCCCAAATACATGACAGCGACGCGATGGCCGATATGCTCCACGACGCCAAGGTCATGCGAGATGAAGACGAAGGCTATGCCCATCTGCTGCTGGAGATCCAGAAGCAGGTTCAAAATCTGTGCCTGCACGGAGACGTCGAGGGCTGACACCGCCTCGTCGGCGATGATGAGCGAGGGGTTGAGCGACAGGGCGCGTGCAATGCCGAGCCGCTGGCGCTGACCGCCCGACAATTCGGAAGGGAGCCTGTGCATCATTTCGGGCGACATTCCGACTTTTCGGAGAAGCTCCGCGGCGAGTGCCTGGCGCTGCTTCCGGCTGAGGCGCTCAAAGTTCTCGACAGGCTCCGTAATAATTTGCCCGGCAGTAAGGCGCGGGTTGAGCGAGGAGTAGGGATCCTGAAAGACCATCTGCATCCGACGGCGAAACGCGTGGAGCGCTTGCTTCTTGAGGCCCGCAATGTCGGTCCCGTCGATCAGCACGCGCCCACCCGTCGGCTCTACAAGCCGCATCAAGAGCCGCGCGACGGTGGACTTGCCGCAGCCGGATTCGCCGACGATGCAGAGTGTCTCGGCCGCTCCGACAGAGAAGGATACATCCTCCACCGCCCGGATCACTGGAATGCTTTTCTTGAAGATTCCCGAGCCAAGCGGATAATGCTTGGTCAGATTCTCGACTTGCAGCAAAGGACCACTCATGCGCCCATCACCTCTTCGGCGCGCCAGCAAGCTGCGGCGTGGCCAGTCCTAACATCACGTAGGATGGGGGTCTTCTCGCGGCAAATGTCGATCGCGAACGGGCAGCGAGGCGCGAAGCTGCAGCCGACAATGGGCTCGCGCAGGCTCGGCACAATGCCTGGAATTTCTGGCAGACGGCGCTGGCGGCCGCGCCGCGGATCAGGCACCGATCGCATGAGACCCTGGGTGTAGGGATGCGCCGGTCGCGCAAACAAATCTATGACGTTCGCTTGTTCGACGATCCGGCCAGCGTACATGACGATCACGCGTTGGCATGTCTCGGCCACAACCCCCAGGTCATGCGTGATGAACATCACGGCCGTTCCCGTTCGCTCCTTCAGATCGACGATGAGCCGAAGGATCTGCGCCTGGATTGTAACGTCAAGCGCGGTGGTTGGCTCATCGGCGATCAACAGTTCCGGTGAGCAGGCAAGAGCCATGGCGATCATGGCGCGCTGGCGCATACCGCCCGACATTTCGTGGGGGTAGTTGTTGACGCGGCGCTCGGGGTCCGCGATGCGGACGAGACGGAGCATCTCCTCTGCTTTTTTCATGGCCGCCGAGCGGGGAGCCTTGGTGTGGATCTGCACCGCCTCGGCGATCTGGTGGCCGACCGTATAGACGGGGTTCAGGCTCGTCATCGGCTCCTGGAAGATCATGGCGATCTGGTCGCCGCGGATCTTTCGCATCTCCCGATCGGACAGCTCAAGGATGTCGCGTCCGTGAAAGCGGACCTCGCCACCTACAGTCCTGGCGCTTACCTTCGGCAGCAGGCGAAGGATCGAGAGGGCAGTGACGCTCTTTCCGCATCCCGACTCACCAACGACGCCGAGCGTCTCGCCTTTTTTCACCTGAAAGCTGATGCCGCCCAAGGCGCGGGTCACGCTCTCCTCGCCGTAAAAGTGCGTCTCAAGGTCGCGAACGTCGAGAAGCACATCATCCTCTGCAGATTCTCGCACCAGCATGTCAGCGTCTCCGCTTTGAGCGGGGATCGAACATATCGCGCAGGCCGTCGCCGAGAAGATTGACGGCAAGGACTGTGACGGCAAGGCAGATGCCGGGGGCGAAGATCGTCAATGGGGCGATGGCGAGATACAGCCGCGAACTGGCGATCATGTTGCCCCAGCTCGGAATCTCGGGCGGCACGCCCACGCCGAGGAAACTCAGCCCCGCCTCCGTCAGGATAGCGCTGGCGCAGACGTTAGCGCCCTGGACCATCAGGGCCGGAACGGTGCTCGGCAGGATGTGTCGCCACAGCACCTTCGGCAGGCGCGCCCCGCCGCAGAGCGCGGCTTCCACATAGGGACGCTCCCGAACACCCAGAACCACCGAACGAACCAGCCGCGCGACGGCTGGCGTTTCGGGGGTCGCGATGGCGACGATGAGGATGCCGATTCCCGGTCCTGTCAGAGAAATGAGCGCAATCGCCAGCAGAATCGTCGGGATCGACATCAGGCCGTCCATGATCCGCATGACGACGTTGTCGAAGCTGCGGCTGTAGCCGGCGATGATGCCGATCAGAAGCCCGGCAAGAGCCGCGCACGCCGCCGACATCAATCCGACCATGAGAGAGATCCGGGCGCCGAAGATCGTTCGCGCAAAGACGTCCCGGCCCAGATTGTCGCTGCCGAACCACATTTCTGCGGAAGGCTGCTGGAGGCGCTTGAATGGATCCATGTTCACTGGGTCGCCCGCGTAAAGCGGGGCAGCGAGCGCCAGGATGATCAGAAGCGCCAACAGGCCGCCGCCTGCAATGACGAGCGGATGCCGCCTTGCCAGACGGGGAAGATCGGATAGCTGCAGCCGACCCATCGGCACGGCTTCAACTGGTGCGGAGATGAGCGTCATATCAATACCGGATCCGGGGATCGATCAGAGTATAGGCCAGGTCGACCGCGAGGTTGATAAGGACGTACAGACCCGAAGTCAGGATGAGCACGCTCTGAATGATCGGATAGTCGCGATTGTTGATCGCATCCACGACCAGACGACCGATACCGGGTATGTTGAACACCGTTTCCGTGAGAACCACTCCGCCGATCAGGTAGGCGAAGCTGATGCCGATGACGGTCAGGATCGGCACCCCGGCATTCTTCAAGGCGTGATGAAAAAGCATGGCATAGGACGAAGCGCCCTTAGCGGCGGCTGTTCGTATATAGTCTTCCGACAGGACCTCGAGCATGCTCGCCCGCGTGACCCGAGCGATGAATGCAATGAAGCCAAGACCCAAAGCCACGGTGGGAAGGATCAGGTGCACAAACCAAGGCCCGAGACCCTCACCGATCGGGGCATACCCCTGGACCGGCAGCCAGTGTGTCCTGATGGCGAAAAAGTATATGAAGAAATAGCCGATGACAAAGACCGGAACGGAATAACCAAGTGCCGAAAACACCGCGAGGAGGCGGTCGACGAGCCCGCCAGTTCGCCACGCGGCAAGGATACCGAAAGAGACCCCCACCGTCACCGAAAGGATCATCGTCAGGATCGACAGGGAAAGGGTCGGTTCAAGCCGCTGCGATATCAGTTGGAGAACCGGTCGCCCAGTGAAAATCGAGGTGCCGAAATCGCCGCCGAGCATGTCCCGCACCCAACGTATGAACTGAACCGGCATAGGATCGTCCAGGCCCAGCTGCTCCCGGATGCCGGCTATCACCTCCGCCGTGGCCGACCTGCCGGCGATGATCGCGGCGGGGTCGCCGGGCGCCAGCCTGAGAAGCAGGAAGACAAAGATCCCGACCACCGCCATGACGGCGATGGCCGAAAACAATCTGCGGAGGATGTATACCGCCATTAGGCGGAGGCTTTCTGCATGTTCCACATCGGGAATCCGTACGCCCCGGGGACCTCGAGGAGGCCGGTAAGCGCCTTTCGGTGGGCAGTGGGCTGCACAGCGCGCCCCAGCAGAACGCTGCCGACGAAGTCCCACCAAAGCCCTTGCATTTTACGGGCTAGTACCTGGCGCTCTTGCGTATCGACATCTGGCCATTTGGCCCGAAGAGCCTCGTATTCATCGTTCTTCGGCCAGCCGAACCAGGCCTGGTCGCCATTTGCGAGCAAGAAGGCAGAGCTGATCGGATTGGAGACACTGTAGTCAGAGATGAAGATGTTCCAGCCCCCATGTTCGATGGGGCCCTTGTTCGCTCGGCGCGTGGCAAGCTCACTCCAACTCATCGATGCAAGCTCGACGTTGCACCCAATCTTGCGCAGCGTGTCCGCCAGAAGCTGCGAGGCATTGCTGGCCTCCGGCCAGTCCGTGGGTTCAAGGATGATGATTTTCTCCCCGGCATAGCCGGCTTCCTGAAAAAGCTGCTTGGCCTTATCTGGGTCGCCGCCCTTCTTGAACCAACCGGTATTTTCGTCGTTGGAATAGGGTGTATCGTTTCCAAATATTGACGACACGGTTTGGGTGTATCTTGGGTCCGGGAACATGACACGCATGAAGGCCTCCTGGTCGATCAGGTGAAGCATCGCCTGGCGCGCCTTCACATTGTCGAACGGCGGCTGCAGAAAATTCATGCGCACGGCCAACGTACTGCCCCCCTTACTTAGAACCTGGAGTTCGAGATTAGGATCGCTTTCGATCACCGGGTAAAGATCGGCGGGCGGAGCCAGGACGAAATCAACCTCACCTGCCTGCAAGGCGGCTAAAGCAGTCTGTTGATCCGATATAACTTGCCAGACCGCTCGATCGACCTTGACGATCTTTCCGCCGGCGAACCCGTCGGCCGGTTCCTGGCGTGGTACATAATTTTCATTGCGGTCGTAAGTGAAGCTCGCGCCTGGCTTGGCAAGAGCCTCATTGAACTTAAACGGCCCCGATCCGATATTCGACGTCACCTGCTCGGTTGCCGGACGACCTGCGTCTTTCTTCCGCATGATAGGTAGGAAAATGACTGCCGCAGCCATCGCGTCAACTAGGACCCCCAATGGCTCCTTAAGAGCGATCGCGAAGGTCTTCTCGTCCTTTTCCGAGATATCCTTGGCCCTGGCCATGATCAGTTTTCCACCAGCGTCCACCTGGCCCCAGCGTCGTATCGAGGCCACACAGTCCGCTGCGGTGACTGGGCTGCCATCATGGAAGGTTAGGCCGTCGCGGAGTTGGAACGTGTATGTCTTCTTGTCGTCGGAAACGGCCCACTTGTCCACCATTTGCGGCTGCGGCACCCCTTTGGAATCGAGGGCGAACAGCGTGTCGTAAATCGCAAAACCATGCATGCGGGTGATGTCAGCCGTCGATAGAATCGGATCAAAGACCGTAATGTCCGACATCACCATACGGACCGTCCGAGCGTCATCCGGCGATGTCTGTGCCCGAACGATCGATGGCATTGATAACGCCGTTCCGGCGGCCAAGCCTGCTTTGATCAGGTAACGTCTAGAGATTGTCATGTTCTGTTCCTCCTCTTTTGGCCGGGTGCTTCCGGCATTACGAATGCGCTGATCACAGTCGGAAGTCCGGGAGTCCTACTCGGGAGCCAGCCCGCCGTCGGCTTGCTTCAATCCTGGTCCTCACAGGCCCTCAGCAGGCCTCCTCGCGAAGCAGGCGCTGTCGCCAGGAACCGTTCGAAGACGTCTTCTATCTTGTCGATGTCGGCGTCGGACATTGCCGTCGATAGCGAGGCCGAAGTGTCGGCATGCAGAACGATACCCTCACTGCGGAAGAAACGGCTTATTGCTTTCAACGCGCCTGCCTCATCGGTCGACGGGTAGGCTTCGCGATAGTCGCGCGGAAGCGTATGTTTCGGGTGGATGCGAAAGAGCGACGCTGCGCCGCTAATGACATAGGGGGCCTGATGGCGGCTGATGGCGGCGGCGAGTGCAGTGCGGAGGCGATTCCCCATTTCCTCCAGGCGAGCGAAAGCCGCTTCCGTCATGGCTTCCATACTGACGCGACCGGCGACCATTGAGATAGGATTTGCCGAGAAGGTGCCACCTTGCGCCACTTTGGCCCGTCCGGCCGATCCGTCGAAGACGCTCATGACGCGGCGCGATCCGCCAATGGCACCGATCGGAAATCCGCCACCGATAATCTTGCCGGCGGCAATCAGGTCAGGCTCGATCCCATAGCGTGCGGAGGCGCCGCGAAAGCTTTGGCGAAGGTTAAGCACTTCGTCGCAGACGACGAGAATGCCATAGGAGCGGGCGGTTTCGACGACAGCGGCGATGAAGTCAGGATCAGGCGGGATAAGGCCACCGCGGCTCGGCATTGGGTCGAGCAGGATGCAGGCTAGGCGATCGGCGGCAGCTGTGATCCTGCGGCGCGCACCGTCGGCATCATTGAACCGAAGAATGACGACCTCATCAGCAACCGATGCCGGTGTGCCTGCATAGGCCGGCACGGCGACAGGCGCATCCGGCGATCCCCATGTTGAGGGCGTACCTCCCTGGTCCGCCTCGGCCCAGTCATAGGAGCCGTGATAGGCGCCTTCGATCTTGGCAATGCTCGGGCGTCCGGTGAACGCGCGCGCCGCCTTGATGGCGAACATCACCGCCTCGGTGCCGGTGTTGACGAAGCGAATTTGTTCAATCGCCGGAATGCGGTCAACCAGCAGTTCTGCCAAGCCGATCTCATGAGCAGTCGGATTGGAAAAGCAAGTACCGTCGCGAAGGAGACGCGCCACCGCATCAAGTGCCGGGCGAAAACCATGCCCGTGAATAAGCGTGGTGAAATTGTTATTGAGATCCAGAAAACGTTGTCCGTCAACGTCAATCAGATAGGCGCCGTCACCCTTCAATATGTAGCGCGGTATCGGATCGCGTTCGACTGTAGCGCGGGTGGTGCCATCCGGAAAAACCGCACGCGCCCGGGCAAACAATTTGTTCGATTGTGGACCGGGCAAGGCAACGTTGGGGCCCGTCATGAATTTGTTTGGCACATCAGATCTCCCGAAAAGTGTCGCTTGTCATTTGTTTTGTCGCAAAAGAATCGAGACTGTCTGCCCGGTCGGTCGATCGACCACTTCCTCACCCGTCTGATGTCGTAACACTTGCCCTGCCCTCAAAATTGGAACGTATCGCCATACCCTTCTGATAGCTTTGATATCACAAACAAGTTCTTATGATATGTCAAGAGGGCTATTCAGACAGACTCTGTGCAATTCGTGTCCTGGAGAGCAAGAGCCTCGCCAGCGCACTCAAAGAGATCTACCGCGCTGTCGATACCGATGCCGCCGAAAAGTGGAGGATCGGGCAGATACCCAACAGGGGTCAAAAGAATGGTATCGGAGCGTCACAAGACTCTCCCTCAGCCCCGAAGGAGATTAGGGTTTAAGTCAGCTCGAAAATGGTCTAATCGACCACTCGATTATGTCGACGGCATGCTGAAGTATCGCCTCTGTCTGAGCACGGCTGGGGGAAGCGGCGATGACATACCCGATCCAGTCTTGGAGATCGCCTTTCCTGACGATTGGCGTCTTGGCTTCAACATAGAATTTGACTTCGGCTACACCGGGTATGGCAACCGCCTGACTGTCTCCTCCGATCCAATCAAGGGTGCCATCACGATCAGGAACGAGGAACCGCGCGGCCGCAGTCTGCGAATGCCTTCTACGCAAATCCCATTTGTCGCCGATGACAAGCTTGATGTGCTCGGTGACGAGATCAATGCCGTAAGCCAGCTGAGTCAGTTGGGGAGTGGGCGTACCATGAAGCCGCGGATTGACCTCAATGACGACTGGGCCACGCGTCGTCCACCGGACTTCAATGCCCGTTGGCCCCCAGCCAAGCCCGAGAGCTCGCAAACAGCTCAGCGAAACATCGGCGATACGCTCATGCTCGTCATCAGTCAGCAAGGCCGGAAAGGTGCACTGCCGACCGACGAAGTGCGGTAAGGGGCCGAAGTCAGCGGTGCCAATTCCAACGATCTGATCTCCCATTATGTCGACCCAATAAAGGGGGCCTTGTGCGAATTCTTCGACCAGTATCCTCGGCGGGGACTGCCATATGTGCTGCCCGCCCAACAGATAGGTCGTATGTTGGGCTAACTCATCGAGGTTGCGGCACAATCGGACACCTCTGCTGCCGGCACCTACGGCTGGTTTTAGAATCACCGGCAGCCCGATTTCATCGGCAGAGCTTTCTATGTCCACCGCATCCGCTGCCAAGCGATAATCAGGTATTGGAACGCCCGCCTCTGCGAGAAGCTGACGTTGAGTGAATTTATTGCAGCATCGTTCAATGGATGTGGGGTTTGGTCCCAGAAGATCGAAATGGCGGCAGAGCTTGCCAACTGTCGCATAGAACGAGTCCCCGACGGACGTAATGCCAGCGATGTCATAGGTTGCATGCAGCCGGGAGCATTCGCGGATCAGCGCATCGAGATCGGCTGTATCGACACGGATTGCCTCAATTCCTTCGGCCCCAAGATAGTCGTACTGAGCTGGATTAGCCGACAGGACAATTGGATGAAGACCAAGTTGCAGAGCTGCTTGGACGTATAGCGGACCATTATACCTTGAGCCTTCAACCAGGATCAGCGCTCTTCTTGCCATTGCCGTTGACTCCGACGTTGCGTGAGGTGCGGCGGTCCGAGCGTGCATCGGCAAAAGCTTTTTCACCCGTCCCTGATCTCGGACCTTGTAGCGAACGTAACATTGTCAGCGATTTGCGCTCGCAAAGATTCTGTAAATCTTACATGAAGGATCTGTTGCAACCGGTTGATTGCCGGCCCGGGACGCGGAGCGCCTCCATGAGTTTCTGAGGGTTGTGAGGTTCAAGGCGCGTCGGTTCGACCGGTCAGTGATCGTCACCGGTAAATCGTGCCCGTGGCATGAGCGTCGCGCATGGACGAGGCGCCGATGAAGAGGCCGCCCTCCCCTCTTCCGAAACCAATTACATCAAGCACAAGCTGAAACATGTCCACACTGAGCACACAGCCCCCAAACCCGTTCAAAAGGAGTCTTCCGGAGGGGCGTTCCAGTACTACAGTTGCGGATCATTTGATTTTCTGATTCCCTAGACAGGTTATGGAGGGAGCCAGCGTCTGTCGCTTCGTAGTCAGGGTCGTTGTTGGCTTGGGAGCAGGAGCTCACAGCGCTGGAGGCGCTGGTTGGGCGGGTGTTTCCTCCCGTGAGCTGCGGGAGACGGGCGTAGATTTGCTTGACGGCCTTCGTTCAGTACTCTGAGCATCGGCGCCATCGCCCGGCTGCTGCGGGAATGGCCCCGCCGACACGCAAGCGCGTGACCCGCTGGGAGCGTTCGGTCGTGTGGGGCATGTTGCGCAACCCCGCCTACAAAGGCACCGCCTGCTTTAACAAGACGAAAGTCGGGCCGCGGCAAAACGTGACGAAGCCATTCCGCCTGACGGGGCGGGCGGTTCTCGGCGAAAAGACCTGTGCGCACGAGCGGCCGCGGGAGGAATGGATCGAGATACCGGTCCCTGCCCTTGTCAGCGAAGATACCTTCGCGTTGGCGGCGGAACGCCTAGCCGACAACAAGCGTTTGGCGCCGCGGCGCACCATTGAGCCCAGCCTCGTGCAGGGCCTGGTGTCATGCCGCAGATGCGGCTACGCGTTCTACCGCACGTCGAGCCGTAGCTCGGCCCGCAAAATCCACTATTACCGCTGCCGGGGTTCGGATGGCTGACGCCATCTCGGCGGTTCCGTTTGCGACAGCCGCCCGATTCGCCAGGATCTGCTAGATCGTGTGGCAGACAGGAGGTCCTTTGAGTGATCGAGGGACCTGAGCTTATCACCGCTGAGCTGTAAGCGGCTAGCTGATGCCGTTCAGCGCTGGTAGTTCCAAGGCATAAGCGCCTCGATATCGCTGTTTGGCCAGCCATTGGCGATACGCTCGAGGGTCTGGGTGAGCCAGGCGTGCGGATCGACCTGGTTCATCTTGGCGGTGGTCAGCAGCGTGGCGATGGTCGCCCATGTCCGTCCGCCGCCGTCGCTGCCAGCGAAGAGGCTGTTCTTTCGAGTAATTGTCTGCGGCCTGATAGCACGCTCGACGGTGTTGGAGTCGATTTCGATGCGGCCGTCGGCGAGGAAGCACTCGAGCGCGGCACGCCGGCCGAGCGCATAGCGGATCGCCTCAGCGGGCTTCGATTTGCCCGACAGTTTCGGCAGCTCCTTTTCCCACAGCGCAAAGAGAGCGGCAACGACGGCGGCGGATTTCTCCTGACGCGCAGCTATCCGTACTGCCGGGTCCTGGCCGCGCACGGCCTCCTCGGCGGCCCACAGCGGGGCCATCTGCGCCACCGTCTGCGAGGCGATAACGGAGGAGCCTGCGGCATGCAGTTCGTAGAACTTGCGCCGCACGTGCGACCAGCACGCCGCCAGCAGCACGCCATCATTGCCCCGATCGGATCGGGCCAGCCGGTTATAGGCGGCGTATCCGTCGACCTGCAGAATGCCGCGATAGCCGTCCAGATGGCGGGCGACGCATTCGCCGGCACGGCTGTCTTCGAAGCGATAGGCGACGATGGGCGGTCCGCTGCCACCGAACGGCCGATCATCGCGGAGATAGGTCCAGAGGTAGGCCGTCTTGGCCTTGCCCGATCCTGGGGCCAGCGTTGGGAGGGTGGTCTCATCGGCAAAGACCCGCTCACCCTGCTTGATGCGGGTCAGTGCGTAATCGGCGAGCGGCCCGAGCTCGAAGCCGACCTTGCCCATCCACTGCGCCATCTGTGACCGGTCGATCTCGACCTGATCGCGAGCATAGATCGCTTCCTGGCGGTAGAGCGGGAGGCCATCGGCGTATTTCGACACGGCGATCTGCGCCAGCAGCGCTTCGGTCGGAATGCCGCTTTCGACGATGCGGGCGGGTGCGGCTGCCTGGATAACGCCGTCCCAGCCCTTGTAGGCATATTTGGGGCGACGCGTGACGATCACCCGGAACTTCGCCGGGGTGACATCGAGCCGTTCGGAGACGTCCTCGCCGATCAGGATCTTTTCCAGCGCTTCGCAGCCAGCAGGCGTTTCGGGCTCGATAACCACCTCGACCCGTTCGAGATGGGCCGCAAAGCTTTTGCGAGGACGCGGCGCGCGCTTCGCTTTCGAGCCGCCCGCAGACTTCTCCATCTGCGCTTCGATGGCCGCCACGCCGGTTTCGATCTCGTCGAAGACCAGCGCATACTGCTCCTCGCTCAGCGCACCGGTCCGCAACCTTTCGGAGCGGCTGCCGAAGCGCGCCCTCTCCAGCATCTTCACCACCGCGGTCAGCCGTGCGATCCGCTCATCAGCGCTCTTGTTGACCAACTCGAGATGGAGGTTGCGCTCCTCCAGAAGGGCGGCCTTTTGGGCCATGGCAACAACCATCGCCTTGAGCGCGTCAACGTCGTCCGGGAGCGCGAGTTCGGGTGCCGACATGGCCAAAATCAGAGCATATTCGCGGGCAATTTTCCCGCTTTTTCAGCTCCCTGATTCATCATGCCGCAGGGTTTTACCCAGCCGATTGCGGCCGCCTGACGGTCTCCGTCCGAACCCGTTTCCAGTCCATTCCGTCAACCAGAGCCATGAGCTGAGCATGATTGAGCTGGACCCGGTTGTGGCCGATCCGCGGCCAGCAGAACTTCGCGTCGTCCAGTCGCTTGGCATAAAGACACACGCCGCTGCCGTCCCACCAGACGATCTTGATCCTGTCCGCTCTTTTGGCGCGGAAGACATAAAGCGCGCCGTTGAACGGATCCGAGCCGGCATCGCGCACCAGTGCCAGAAGGCCGTCGGGACCTTTTCTAAAATCGACGGGATGACTGGCGACCAACACCTTCACGCCGGCCGGGATCATGCCTGGCGAACCGCCCGGATGATCCGCACCAGCTGCTCCTCATTGATATCGGCACCGGCGCGAATGACCACGCCACCCAGCTCGATCTCCACCGACGCAGACGCTGTCGGCGTGACCTCGACAAAGCCGAGCCGAGCCGCATCTCGCTGCCGCCTGACCGCACCGCTCTTGATCGCCTTGCGCCGCCAGCCGAACAGCTGCGAGCTCGCCAGTCCAGCCTGGCGCGCGATCGCCGACACGTTCGCCCCTGGCTTCAGGGACTCTTCAACCAGCCGTGCCTTCGCTTCCGCCGACCAGCGCCGCCGCGGACGCTGCGGACTTGCGTCCAGCCGGTTCGCAACCGCCTCAAGGACATGGAAGCTCCTATCATCAGGCATAGGCGCAGACATAGAAATTGACACTGCAAGCTCCTCGGCTCCTTCAGTGTCACTATCTCTCGCTCATCACCTCAAACCGCGCCAGATGGGGTCAGCTTGGCGCTTACGCTGAGCTTGACCGTCTCCTTGATGCCCCGTGCCAGCGAGCCGACGAAGAAACGGCAGGAGGCGGTCGAAGGCGACCTCACACGCGTCGGAAAAGGCATCCATTGCCTGTTGACCGCCTACCAGGAAGATCTCCTGCTTTGGACGAACTGCGCCGCCGCATGCCCGAAATGCGGGCCCGCGAACAGGGACTGCGAGTCGAGCTGCAGGCGATCTGCGATCAGGCCCCCGACAACATGTCATTCCTGCGATTGGCCGAGACATTGACCGCTTTCCTCCAGCGCCCGCGGCAATGGACAGAGACTTAGGAAACCAGCGACCGCCAGAGAATCGTCCGCTGGTTGGTCAAGGAGGTCTTGGTGGATGACGACATCATCACGATCCGCCACTCGATCCCGAAGCAACCGACTATGCCTGCGACCGGCAGCCAACTGCCCTCGTCAAATGGTAATGCGCCGTCCTCCGACCGAAGTTACTTTTTGCGTTCATGGCGTGATGCCCGCCCCTACGGGGTGCCCCGCTACTCGACCACGATCCGAGATCGAGATCATTATGTGTCCGCGTCCATCAGCACGAAGCCACGGACAAAAAGGGGCCGCTGACGATGGTTGCATGGGACGTTCCCGGCGGGCTCACCACGAAAATCCATGCGCTTGTCGATGCCGAAGGCCGCCGATCGATCTCGTGCACGGCCGGACAGGCCCACGACGGCAAGCCCGCCATCGCCATGCTCGACGCCCTCCAGCCCGATGCAACCCTGCTCGCCGACCGCGCGCCTATGACAGGGACTCCATTCGCAGCCTTGCCGCGCAGAAACGGGCATGGGCCAAGATCCCGCCCAAGAAGAACAGAACCGGCAGTTTCTCGCATTGCCTCGGAACCCGCAACTGACACGTTTGTGAGGTCTATCGAGTCCACGACGTAGCGGAGCCTGCCTTTGCTGATACATCCTGATCAAATGGTTGACAGACAAGAAGAATATCCAGTTCAGCCTCCCTTCTGCAAAGTTGGCACGACTTTTGAAGGGACACATTGGCTTCGTGGCAGGGGTTGCCGATGCAAATTATCTTATGGTCATGTTTGACGGAGAGTGACGTGAACAAGCAGAGATTTCGTGATCTTGCAAGCGTGATTGAGAAGTCGAGATCAGATTTCGACTATGCGTACTCCAAAGGAATAATGACACTATATGCCCGCTCGCTTAAGCAGCGACACGTGGAGCTCGAGCCAGGACGATCGGTTATAGAATTCGCGAGAGGCAGCTATCTCGGGCTTGATAACCATCCAAAGATCGTGGACGCTGCGATAGCAGCATTAGCGTCATATGGCTCGATACAGTGGTCCGGTGCACGCACGAGATTGAATTTTTCGCTAACTGGAGATCTCGAATGCAGCTTATCTGAACTTTTCGATGCTCGGGTGATCGTATACTCGTTGGTTCTAACGGCGAACATGAGCGCGCTCCCGTTACTCGCATGCGGGGCTTTCACCAGAGGACGCAAGCCGGTACTTGTGTTCGACCGATTTGCCCATGCCACTTTGGCATACCACAAGGCTGTTATGGCCGAAGATGCAGAGGTTCTGCAGATTAGGCACAACGACATTGAGGAACTGGAGGGTATTTGTCAGAAACACACGTGCGTCGCCTACATATGCGATGGTGTGTATTCAATGGGCGGAAATGCCCCAATCCGTGAGCTTTTGCGTCTCCAAGAACGCTATGGGCTTTTCATCTACATCGACGATGCGCATGGCATCTCAATCCGCGGAAGGCATGGCCAAGGATATGCCAAATCCCAAATCACAGATCTAGGCGAAAACACAATCATCGCGGCTTCTTTGAGCAAAGGCTTCGGAGTGACTGGCGGTGTTCTCATGCTTGGGACGGAAGAGCAGGAGAAACTGCTAAGGCGTTACGCCGTCCCGCATGCATTCTCAATGGGGCCAGACTTGGCCGGAATTGCAGGTGCCTTAGCATCAGCAGAGATTCATCGTTCTGCGGAGTTGGGTGAGCGCCAGGCCCGCCTGAGTAAGGTCGTTCAATGTTTTGACGAGAAAATGCCAACGCAATCTTCAGGTGACGGAATGCCGATCCGGATGGTTCCGATTGGTGCGTCTCGCGCAGCGGTGGATACGGCGGCAGAGCTATTGCGGCGTGGCTTTTATGTGGCCGCAGCATTTTATCCGACGGTGCCCCGCGACAAGGCTGCTTTGCGTGTATGCCTGACCGCGGACCACAGTCTGGAAGAGGTCACCAAGCTTTGTGCGTCAATCCGAGACATAGCTAGTGCCCGCCCATAGTGTGCTGCAGCAAGCAGAAGGAGGTTGGATGGTGAACTGACAACATGCTGAAAAGCTGCGTGAGAGATGAGGGTAGGCCCCTCGGGCTCGGCTTTCAGGAGCGGGCCTCAAATGGGCCCAAGCTGCTGTGGTAGAAAGCCATGGTGGATTGCGTTGGGCCAAAGCCGCGGACATGATCTGGCGCAGGTAGGCATCCGGAAGATGAGCGCAAGCAAACCCTTCGATGATGCGTCGTTTGCGGAAATGCAGAAACCAGCTTTCTGATGCCAAGGGAGAAGCACAAGCGGCACTCCACCGTGAGGCGAGAGTACCGATGCAGGAACTTGGGGCGGATCGACCCATAGTAGTGACGAAGGAGCGAAGCGGTCGGATTTTCCACAACTGGCAACAGGATGTCAACGACAGATGCACCAGACAAGCCGTTTATGATGGGAGCCTACAAAGCGGCCAAATCCAATGGTGGTGCGGCTGGCGTGGACAGGCAGACGATCGAGGCATTAGAAGCCAACCTGGGGAAGAATCTCTACAGGATCTGGAACAGGATGAGTTCGGGAAGCGATTTTGCGCCACTGGTGCGTGACGCCCCATTCCGAAAAGAAGTGGTGGAGCCAGCGCCAACAGAGGTTTGAAGTGGTCTAGCCCGCGCCAGGTGAAGCGCACCAACCCATACGCGCTTCAGGCAGGAGATGCTAGCCTCGATGCCGGCGCGGAAGTTCCTGAGCTTGCGATAGATCCAACGGCTCTTGACCATGTTTTCGATCTTAAGGCCGCAACACCTGTGGAAGGCCATGTCGCGCACGCCGAGCGCTTTGGCCTGGGCGAGGTTTTACCGGCTGGCAAAGCCGCCATCGTCGGCCGCCTATCGCGGCGCGCGCCCCAGATGCCGATGTGACGCTCCAGCACCGATAACAGCCGATCGTTGTCGGCCGGGTTCGCCCGGTATCGGGCTGCCACCGCCCCGCGGACTCAGATTCTACCAAAAGGTTTGCAGCCCTTTCGGCCGAAGCGGACACGATCGTAGCTCTACTCCAAGGACTTCACCGCCTTGCAGTCGGCAAACTGGCCGCCGGTGAGCATAGGGACGGGCCGCCACAAGCCGTCGGTCAGGCCATGGATCTTGGTGGTACGGCCGCCTGATCGACCGATGGCATGATTGCGTTCCCCTGCCGCGCAACGATGCGTACGCACGGCCGAAGAATCGATGAGAAGCTGGGTCGGTGGTCCATCCGCATCGGCGAGAGCATGAAAAGATTTCGCTCCACACCCCTTTGGTGCCCAACGCTGGAAGCGGTTGTAGAGCGTCTTGCTCGAGCCATATGCCGCAGGCGCATCGACCAACACACCGCTCTTGATTACATCGATGATGCCGCTGATACCCGAAGGTGATCCACCCGTGGCTTCCCGCGCGTGTTGGCGGTAGGTGCGGCTTCAACTTCGCGAATTGCGCGCCCGTCAGCCAGAAATAGTCTCGACTCATCAATAGCCTCCATCGGAGGCCGTGAATTACGACAGCCACATCAATGGAAGCCCTTTATGGGTCCGGGCCCACCACCATACCGCGACCAAAGAGAATCCTGATACGTTGCCGGTTCTGGGCCTTAACGTCCAGTTCGCCGCGAATGTCGAGCACCATCTGCCAGTCGCGCGCGAGGTGACTGATATCGGCAGCTATAGGACGCCGATGATAGGCCAACAAAGACCGCGAAGGGCGGAACTGGCCCATACCTGTCTTCCAGATCTGCAACCCGCAAAGCTTGGCCGGCCATGGTGGATGCACGAGCGGACGCTATGTGATATTTCTTTGTTGAAAATGAAATATTATTATGCAACAAATGATATCACTAAGGAGCACGCCGGATGAAAAAGCATACACCGTTCCCGGAAAATGGTCTGGAAGAAGCTGCGATTTGGCAGTCAATGGAGTATGCCAGGCAAGGGGACGTGGATTGGAGAGGAGGGCGTTTGCCGGGCTTTTATGTGCATTTTGCCAACGACGATGTTGATCGCGTCGGTAAAATCGCACTCGAAAAATTTCACGCGACGAATGCGTTGGGCCTCAGTGCATTTCCATCGATCAAGAAATTCGAGTCGGAGGTTGTGGAGTGGGCGCTATCCCTGTTTCACGCGAATGGTGGCGCAGCCAGCATTACATCGGGGGGCACTGAAAGTATCTTTATCGCGATGAAGACTGCACGGGAGTGGGCAAAAGCCAATCGTCCGGAAGTCACCAAACCAAATATGTTGCTTTCTCACAGCGCGCACCCGGCTTTCGATAAAGCCGCAAAGTATTTGGGGCTGGACGTTGTAAGAATCTTGCCGCGTGCCGACTTCAAAACTGACATTGACGCACTTAACGTAGCTCTGGACGATCAAACGATCATAATCGCAGGCTCGGCCCCGCAGTTTACTATCGGAGTTTTCGATCAGATTGAGGAACTTGCTGCTATAGCGTCTTCCCGAAACGTATGGTTTCACACCGACGCGTGCGTTGGGGGCTTTTTCTCTCCTTTCGCCGAGCAGAATGGACACCCGATCCCCCCTTGGGATTTTCGGGTGGAGGGCGTGAAGTCCATTTCGGCAGACCTACACAAATATGGCTTTGCGCCGAAAGGTGCTTCGATTGTTGCCTTTTCGGATGCCGGTTACCAGCGGTACCAAGTATTTGACTTCGACAACTGGTCACGAGGACGATATGTGACGTCGACATTCGCCGGCACGCGCTCTGGTGCTAGCATAGCCGCTGCGTGGGCGGTCATGCGCTTCCTCGGCAATCAAGGGTATCGTAAGATCGCCGATCAGATCTGGCAGGTGCGTGAAAAACTTATGCGGGATATCCCCGCAATTGAGGGGCTATTCGTTTATGGCGAGCCTGAGCTTACGGTGATGAGTTATGGTTCGAAATCGCTTGATGTAGCCGATATCGCGGCAGGTCTGGCTGCCAAGGGCTGGCATACTGTGGCACCGTCCCCGAATCCACCTGCGATCAATTTGGGTATTCTCAGTCTCGCTTTTGGGGAAGTGGTAGACGCCTATTTGGCCGACCTTTGGCAGGTCGTTGCTCAGCTTAGAGCGGGCGACAACTCCTTCGATCGTTCACTTGTTGGGACCTATGGGGCCAGATAGGTTAATCTCTGGATTCAGCGACAGTTACCCAGCAATGGGCATAGTACCGCTACCTGCGTGTCTGATTCAACATTGCGGCAGCCTCAATGATACTAGCGATGTAGGTCAGCGCCTGGTCGATATCCTGTCTGATCTCTTCGGCAACCGCGGCGGCATCTTTGTTCTCAACCCCCGTTGCTATCCTTTCCCGCCAGTCGCCGCGACCAGCTGATATCGAGGAAATATAGTGGGGGTAAAGCAGATTTAAGTACGGCCCCGTTTTCAGCCAAAGTGAATTGATTATTCGAATAAGGTTGGGCATCCTGCACGCAGCGTATAGTTCAAACTGAAATTGATATACCAGCGCAATGTCCGCACGACGATCTCCAGCGGCACGAGCCTTTTTCAGTTTTTCGGATGTCTTGCGCAACCTTCCTGCAATCTCCGGCGTGCCCCTTAGTGCAGCGCGCTTTGCGGCAAAGCACTCGATGTGCAAACGGATATCCTTAAGCTCCGCGATCTCCTGAGGCGTTAGAAGCGGTATCAATGCCGATCTGTTCGCCTCACCTTGTAAGACGCCCTCAGATATCAAGCGATAGAGACCCTCACGAACAGGCGTTGGGCTCATTGAAAAGTCTTTCGCAAGGTTTCTTATGGTGATCTTCTCGCCGGGAGAGTACTGCCCGCAACGAATCAGCTCACCCAATCGATCGTAAACCTGGTCTCTCAAAACAGCGGAGTTTGGCGTGGTCAAATTCCGATCCTCTAGCTTCTTCAATGCACCCAATACCGTCTATTTTGGTGCTTCTGCAACCAGGAGGTTTTGAAGTTCCCGGGTGCGGGCATGTATATATCAAATTCACCGCATTGACATCACAAATCGGCAAGAGCTATTCTCAACCACCGCTTAACGCAGATTTGGGGAGTTGAGGTGATGAAGCGAGTGGTGGCGGCGTTATGGCAACAGGAAACCAATACGTTTAACCCGCACTCAACAACAATTCGCCGGTTTGCTAATGGTGCCTTACTGCGCAATGCAGATATTGCTCGTCACTTTAGAGGTTCTGAAACCGATTGGGGTTCTCTGTTTGGTTTCGCTGACCGGCACGATTGGGAACTTGTTACACCCCTTCATGCTGATGGGGGGGCCGGCGGCACTCTGACCGAAGCAGCATTCGAAGAGCTGATTGACATACTGCTCCAGCCGCTCGGTGGGCATGAACCGTGTGATGGCATTTTGTTGATGCTCCATGGCTCGATGGTCTCGGAGCGGATAGAGGATTGCGAAGGTGAAATATTGACAAGGGTTCGGCAGGTGGTCGGTTGGAACGTGCCTATTGTTGTGACATTGGACCCTCATGCTAACGTCACATATCGCATGGCTGATATGTCGAATGCTGTTGTGGCCTACCGGACGACGCCTCATGTTGATCAGGTCAAAACGACGCAGTTCGCCTGTCGGCTACTCAATGAGATGCTTAGCGGCGGACCGCTCACGCAAGTTAGGCTAGTCAAACCTCCGCTGTTGGCCGGTTTGGACAGTGCAAGGACGACAAGCGAAGACGGACCAATGCCCCGAATTTTGGATCTTGCTGAACGCCTAGTGAAGGAGAATCCGGCTATAAAGCACATCAGCGTTCAGGCTGGGTACTCGTATGGTGATGTATTTGATATCGGTCCCAGCGCTGCAATTACGTGCCTTAAAGCGACGGATAAGTATAACAAAGAAAGCAATGCGTTATCGGACTACATGTGGCGGACGCGTGCCGAGCGCACGATCAAGTTTCACTCGGTTGATGAAGGGTTGACAATCGCTGAAAGCCTGACCGGTCGCGGGAAACCAGTCGTATTGGTTGATTATGCCGATAATCCGGGAGGTGGAGCGGCCGGAGATGATATGACGATCCTTAAGGCGATGCTTGAACGGCGCACCCGGGATGCTGTCTTCTTCAGCCTTTGGGCGCCGGAGGCCGTTCGAGCCTGCCAGGCTGCGGGGCTTGATGAAGACGTCAAACTTGAACTTGGGCATGATGGCGATCTAAAGGTGACGGGCCATGTCAAAGCACTGACGCGCGGCGAGTACCTGCGGAAGGGTCCGTTTATGCGCAACACGCTCGGTAAACTGGGGATGAGCGCGCTGGTTTCGATCGAAGGACTGGATGTGGTTCTAACTTCAATTGCCAGCCAGACCGAGGAACGTGAGCAATTCAAACTCTTCGGGATCGAATTCGAGAAGGAAGAGCTGGTTGTTTGCAAAGCCATGAATCATTTTCGTGCTGACCTTGAACCCTTGTCCCATGCGCTCGTATTCGTCGATAGCGGAAAAAGCTGCACCGCAAACTATGCCGCCATCCCCTATCAACATGTCCGAAGGCCGATTTGGCCTCTAGATGATTTTCATTGAGAAGCGGCGTGGTGGATTTATGGGACTATCCTATGACCGACGATTGTCGAGTCGTCCGGTCTAGAGCACGTCCCGCGATCGATGAATCGATTGTAATGTGACGTCGGGCTGCATGGGTGATTCAACATCCCCTTTGATGAGGTTGTCTAATCGCGGCTTGGGCGTCAAGCATCTATCGCGCTGATACGGCGGTGCCGGGTGCAAAGTTGTCTTCGCGGTCGACATCGGCCGCCGCATTGATGGAGCTTCGCGGGCGAGCCTTCAATGTGGACGACGCACTTCCTGAGACAGCAGTGCAACCCCATCAACGGAATGGCTCGGCTCACGTCCCGGCAGGGACGCCTCAGGTGCTCAGATTCTGAACGCTATCTGGATTTACGCTGCGGCTCCTGCAGTCGGATTGAAGAGCTCGCCAGTCTTGAGCATCGTGTGCATGATCACCGCCAATTTGCGCGCCACGGCCACGGCGGCTCTTTTGAAGCCGATCCTCTCCCGGAGCTTGAGACCCCATGTGCGTAGGCTGCTTTCGGCCGAACAGCGTGTCAGGATGACCGCCGCGGCTCCGTAGAGAAGTCCCCGCAGATGTCGGTCCCCGCGCCTGGATATATGGCGGTCATAATCGACTTCTCCCGATTGGTATCGGCGCGTTGTTAGACCGATCCAGGCGGCGACAGAGCGGGACTTCTTGAAGTTGTTTGGATCCTCAATGGCGGTGACGAAAGAGGTCGCGGTGATCACGCCGATACCGGGGATCGACATGAGGGCGCGGCACGCTTGGCTCTGACGAGCATCCGCAACCAGTTGGCGTCCGAGCTCGGCGGCGCGGATGCAAATGCCGCGCCAGGCCTCCAGCATAGGTAATACGATAGGAGCAAGTTCCTTGTGATCGACAAGAAGGCCCCGAACGTTCTTCTCGAACGTGGTTCCCTTACCTGCGGGAACGAGCAAGCCAACGTTTTCATGATCCCTCGGATCTGGTTGGAAAGCTCGACGGTGATCCGGACCAGCCGGGTGCGGGCTGCCACGAGCGTGCGGGTCAACATGCTGTCGAAGCCTTTGACGCGCACCTCGCGAAAGAACC
>NZ_RZTA01000104.1:0-24420 GCF_004023115.1 Mesorhizobium sp. M6A.T.Cr.TU.017.01.1.1 | reverse complement strand
GTTATCTCCCCCCTCGAGGGGGAGATGGCCGGCAGGCCAGAGGGGGTTGTCTCGCGTGAAGCGTCAGCCTCTTACGTCCGTTATGGGAGTCGCGTCAGGACGCGCCGACCCCCTCTGTCGCCTTCGGCGACATCTCCCCCTCAAGGGGGGAGATCAGCAGTTCCTAAGGCTCGGCATCGAACACCGGCGTGAACGCCCGAATGGTGCAGGGCGTCGGGTTGACGTGGCGGATCTTCACTCTGCCCTGCCCTTCCCAGCTGTCGTCGATCGGCACCTCGACATTGCCGGTGAACAGGCTCGCCTTGCCGTCTGGCGCGACAATGCTTGGCATGCGCACCTTCTCCCAGCGGCCGCGCAGGAAGGACTGCACTTCGAGCCCCGACGTGTCGGTCTCGAGTAGCGAAAGCATCACCTTGGCGATCTTCTTGCGGCGGCCGACAATGGAGCCGTCGCGCCCGCCGACATCGAGTTCCAACGTGTTGGCCTCGGACTGGTAGCCGAGCCCGACCTGCCATTTGCTGGCCACGGCGCCGCCCGGCAGCGTCACCTGGCCGGCAGCTACGGGCAGGCCCTTATAGATCTTGCCGCCGGCCAGCACGTCGACGCTCTCGCCGTCGAGATGATCGAGCCCGGAGACGGCATTGACGGCGGCCCCCGAATAGGTCAGGCCGCAATCGACCTGAAAGGCGTCGTCGAGGCCGCCATATTCGAACGGCGCCGTCATGATCTCGATGGTGCGCTTCGTCACGCCGCCGATGCTGCGCTTGACGAACAGCCAGACATCGTCGGCGCCGTTCTGGCCTGGCGTCACAACCGCACTTTCAACGATCCCCCATTCCGAACCAGTAAAGGCGCCACCGAGACGATGCCGGTGCATGCCGCGCACATCCTGCGACGGCTGGTGCGTGTAGCCGCCGAGCTCGCCATTTTCGAGCGGGAACCACAGCACCGGATCGGGGTCGGTCTGGAACGCCAGCTCGACGACGCCTTGCTTGGGAATATGCTCGGAGATCTGGCCGATATCGTCGGAGGTGAATTTGCTGACCGAGGTCTGCACCAGCTCGGCGATCGACTTGCGGCTGCGGGTGACATAGAGGAACGACTGCCCGGCGGCGACCGGGCGGATGAGGGCGCAGCCGAAGGTGCGCGAATTGCGGTTCTTGAACGACGACGGTGTCAGCGCCTCGTCGATGCCGGAGCCCGACAGCGCCCGGACACCGCCTGATGTGCCGATCAAAAGCGCGCCGTCGGAATCGGCGATCCAGACGATGTCGTTGGCCTGGCCGCCGCCGGCCTGCACGAATTCCAGTGCGGCGTCGTCCTTTTCACCGAGCGCAAAATTGTCGAAGTCGCCGGTCGCCGAGGCATAGACCGAGAATCTACGGCTGAAGGCCAGCCGTTCCTCGTAGAGCGAGCCGGTCTCGACATATTTGCCCGGCACGAAGGTGCCGAGCCGCCAGCGGGTGATCGGGCTCAGGTTCGGCAGAGCATGGTTGTGGAGCACGATCTTGACGACCGTGGTGCTGGTTCGACTGGTGATTCTGGCCCAGCGCCAGCGACCGTCCGAACCCAGCAGCCGGATGGCGCGGCCGACATCGCCTGACTGGAAGCCGGCGTCGCCATTGATGCCGACGATCGAGGAAGCAGTCAGGTTGAATGGCGTCTGGTCCGAAGCCTTGATGTGGAAGGCGATTTCGGCGCAGCGCGTGTGCGTCGCGTCGTCGCCGCCGCCGCCGCTGAAGACGATCTGGTGGTATTCATAGGCTGTCGAATTGGCGAACTCGTAGAACCTTGTCTCGCTGTTCGACCAACCAGTCTCCGCCGTCCTGGTGTCGAGGGTGACCCAGTTCGCTCCATCGTTGGAACCCTGGATTTCCCAGGCCGTGAAGAAGTCGAAATTGGTCGTCGCCTTGCTGGCCGCGGTGATCCAGTAGGCATCGACGACGCGCTGCGCGGCGGACGCGTTGCGGTAGCGGATATAGCCGATCGAGTCGCCGGCGATCAGTATGTTCTGGACCCTGTCGCGGTCGAACATCTGGTAGGCGTCGGGATCGCCGCCCGCATTCGAGACCGTTCCACCTGGCGTCGTATTGCCGGTCATGGCCGGCGTCAGATGACCGGTCTCGGCTGGTGTCAGCGTCGTGCCGGTCTCGTTGATGTCGTCATAGGGACCATCGAGGAATTCGAAATCCTCCAGCGTCCATGTCGTATGCGCGGTGCGCGTCAGCACCTTCGGTGGATAGTCCTTGTGGCTGATCCACATCTGGTCGGCAGACTGCACATAGGCGAGATCGAAGAGGTCGGCTTCCGCATAGGGCGAAGCGATCTCGACCGTGCCGACGCGGGCGCCATAGGCATAGACGCGGATATAGAAATCGCCGAACTCCAGGCAGTAGGCCTGCTCGGATGAGAAGATGAACGGGATGCCGCGCGTTGTCTTGGCCGCGTTCTTCACCTCGCCGACGAAGATGGTGCCGCCGCGCTTCCTGATGCCGCCATGCGGCAAGGTGACGAAATTCTCGCATTTGGAAAGCGCTGCCCGATAAAGATCGAGCGAGGCGCGCGCATGCAATCGCGGACTGATCTCGCCACGAACGAATGCGTCCTGGACCGGATAGAGCGTCGTCATCAGCGCACAAACCGGTTGTCGCCGCGCTGGATCGCCCAGGACGACGTCGAAAGCCTGCCGCCACGCTGGATGGCGTTGGCGTGGAACGCCGCGTCCAGCGCCCGGTCATAGGCACCCCGGGCGATGTCGATCATGCCTGCCTTGTGGGTCAGCGGATGCGCGATCTTGATGGCAAGTGCGCTCACCAGCACCTCCGTGAACAGCGCGTCCCAATCGTTCGGATCGGTGAGATTCGCGACGTATTGGATGAGGCGCGGCCCGGACTGGTCGGAATAGATCAGCCCGGCCTCCTGGCGCCACGAGATCGGCATGCCGTCCGGCTCGCCACTGTGGGTCAGCGGCAACGGCCGCAGGCAGTCCAGCGGCAATTCATAGGCAAAGTTCAGCGTGCCCGCGCCGCTACCAGTGTCGGCTCCGGCGACTGCGGCCGCGAGGATGGCGAAGACCCAGGCGTGTTTCGTCAGCTCGGCTTCGCGGGTCAGGTCGAAATGCATGTTGAGCAAGCGCGCGGCTTTCACATCCTGATCAAGGCTGTCGATCGGCGCCTCGTCGAGGACGCCAAGCGCCATGTTGGCGATGTCGAGCGGGGTGATGGCCATGGTTTAGGCCTCCGTGAGTATGGATCGGGAAAAGCAGGGCATGGCGGCCCCACGGCAAAAAGCCGCTTCGTAGCGGCTGGGGATCTGGTGATTTTGGGCTTGGGCAAAACGTTCGCACGTCTTGTGCGTGGAACCCGTCACGATACCAACCACCCGTCAGGAAACGGGTGGCGTGGGATGTGTTTTCAGTCCCTTGTGCTCGTTCGAGCAACGAAAAGACGACAATATTGTCGCTATTGCAGTTTCACGATGTCGCCGCGCAACGCGGCGATGATTTGCGGCCTGAATTCCTGCGGCATCAGCCGAGGCGTGCGCTCGTCGAGATCCGCCGCCCTGCTTCGGCTGACTTGGCAAAGGCGCTTGCTTGCAGCCTTCCGGTACCTCTTCCCATCGCCAAACCCTTGTCCAGGGCATCTTGAAGACTTGTCGTGTAGTAGGCGGTGTTTTCCAGACCGCTGAAGAAGTTTATACGGTGAACTTCCCCCTTTTTGCTTATGACAATACCCGCTTTTCGGAGCACTTCCTGAACCGCCTTATATGTCATACTCATGGTTACCCTCCTTTGCCAAGACAAGGCAGCATCGCCCTTTTGTGTAACCGTTTGGTGACGGCGATTGATTAAAGTGCAACATGAATATGTTGCGAGCCCCCAAGACTTGTTTCACTCTGGAGCAGCGCAGCGCGTGAATCTGGAATTCGCTACATGGCCGACCTGGCGTCCCGAAGTGGCGGGAGGTCTGATACTCCCGCCCTTCCGGTCCGATCACGCCTCGGTCGTCTTCAGCGCGATGAACGTCATGTTCTTGACGTTCGACGCAGTACGGTCCCAGTTCGCCGCCAGCGCAAGCTCGGCGTCAGTGGCGAATTCGCCGGCCGAGGAGGCGTCGAGGAAGCGCGTGCCCGGAACGTGCGGGACGAAGTGCCGGCGGCCGACCATTTCGGTGACGCCGCCGCCATGGCCCTGGCGCGGCTTGCGGTCGAACTCCAGCGGCCCGCCTTCGGTGTTGACTGGCAGCTCGTTCCACAGGATCGCCTTGTCCTTGAACATGAAGGCAGTGTAGACGCCCGCCGCGACCGGGATGTCGTCGTCGACGACGGCCCGCAAGCCCATGTAGTATGGGATCAGCGGCCCGCCCTGCTCGGAGGGCGGCACATAGTCGATGAGGTCGGCGAGCTTCAGCGCCTTCATCTGCTTGGAATGCATCCAGATCGTCTTGAACTTGTCGGCGCGGTCGCCCATCAGATAGGCGGCCTCGATGATGTCGGTGTCGACGATGGAGGCGCCGGTGACGCGGACGAGGTCGCCCGCATCATTGGCGAGGTTGTCGGCCAGCACGCCTTTCAGGATGCCGAGCAGCGTCAGCTTGTTGGCACGCTGCCAGTAGTCGGTCTGGCGACGCACGATCAGCTTCTGCGGATCGTCGCCAGCCAGGATCGAGGTCAGGTCCGGAATGCCCCACGCCTGGGCGCGGACATTGCGGGCAGCCACCTCGCGGCGCGCGCCGATCTTCTTCATCTCGATCGAGTCGGCCGGATCGTCATTGACCGGTTCGGACGGATCGTTGCCGAGATCCTTCCAGCCGGGCATGTCGACGGAGCGGCCCCCCATCGAGAGTTTCGAGGCGATGGCCGGGTCGGAAAACAGGATCCCGGCTTGATAGATCTCGAGCGACTGGACATGCTCCTCGAACGAGTATTGTGCATAAACGGACGGAACGATCGCGTCCGCGATACGGGTGTAGGCGTCTGCCATTTTTGTCTTCCTTCATGGGTTGATTGGCGGAGAAGGTGTGTTGAGATTCAGGTCAGGCCGAGCCGGAGTCGAAGACGGGCGCGAAGCGACCAAACAAGGTGGCTTTTGAGAACTGGAGCGGAGCGGACATTTGGGTCCGTGAGCACCGGAAGCGCAGAAAGCCGTCGTTTGCAGGCCGGCATCACCTGGATATCGACACAGCTTTAGAGGGGGTTGTTGGGCATCCACAGATCGGGGTTTTCGCCGGCCTCGCGTGCCAGCCGCCGGGCGCGGGCGGGGTCGCTTTTGACGAGGGCTGAGATATCAGTCAGGTTGCGTTCGCCGGCGGCGTTGCGCTTGAAGGGGTTGCCTCCACTCAAAGCCGCGCCGCCGTCGATCGTGTCTTCCCTGAACATCGCCTCGCCGATGGCGTGGAACGCCTTGGCGATCTGCGGATCGGTCAGCGCCCCGTCAGACAGAAGGATGCCTTTCGCCTTGTAGGCATCGACCAGGCCGAGCTTCTTCATCGCCCGGTTGGCGACCTCCAGCCTCTGGCGAAAGCCATCGCTGTCGGTCGGTCCCCAGTCCCTTACCAAGTCGTCGTGGGTGGTCTCGACCGAACGCGCCAGGGTTTCTTGCTGCATCTTGGCCTGCTCGGCCATGTAGCCCACGAACTTGTCGTGATAGGCCTGCGCGACTTTTGGGGTCGCGCCTGCCTCGACCGCCCACGCCTTGGAGGCGTTGGCAAGCTCGTCCGAATAGGCGAAGTTTTCGGGGAGCCCGTCGGGGCGTTTGTACTCGACCTTGTCAGGCGACGTCAGCGGACGCATCGCCAGGGGAAGCAGGGCATGGAACCTGTCCCAGTCTTCCCCAGGTGCGTCCGCCGCGGGAACGCGCAGGCTCTCACCCTGTTGCCGTTCCAGCTCCGCATAGGACGTGAAAACCCGATCGAGGCTTTCAGGCTTGGTTCAGCCCTTGGTTTCAGCGAGCTTGCGGTTGCCTTCAGAAAGACCGTCAAACCAACTCTTGCCGGCCGACGGGGCTGACCCGTTGTCCCCGTTGGCCGGTGGCCGTGCAAGGTTGCCCGCCGGTGGCGCCGCCACCACGGACCCGGCGTCTGCCATATCTGTCATGAGATGTTCCTTTGTTAAGGTTAAAGCTGATGATAGGAGCTGGCGGCGGAGCCCAGTATCTCCCCCCTTGAGGGGGAGATGGCCGGCAGGCCAGAGGGGGTACCAACGCGTGGAGCGCCAACCTCCATCTGTCGCTGAGGTCGCGCCCAGTCGCACCGACCCCCTCTGTCGCCCTTGGCGACATCTCCCCCTCAAGGGGGAAGATTAACGCTACGCATTATCGCCCCAGTTCTCCCACAGCAACGTGATCGTGCCGGTGATGGCGAGCGTGCCCTCGGCGTCGATGTCGGTGCCGGTCGCGAAGGCGAGGTTCAGGTAAAGATCGACCGGCGTCACCGTGCCGTCGAGCGTCGCTGCCGCAGCCACGTCGGCGACCGAGGCGGCCGACAGCGCGGCACCGGCGCCGTCCAGCGTGCGGCCGGTCGCGGCCAGAACGTTGACCATGGTGCCTGTGAGCGCGGCGCTCGACGCCGCCGCCGACCCGAGCGACCAGCTGAGTGCCGCATTGTCGTTGATGGTCGAGGCGCGTGTGGTCAGCACGGCGAATTGCAGCCTTGCGGTGCCGCCCTTGATGCGCACCTTGCCGTCGAGAAAATCGAAAAGCTTCTGACTCGCATAGGCAAGCGCATCGGTGACCGGCACTTGCATGGCGTTGAACGAAAAGACGGTGCGATATGCGCCGCCCTGCCCGCTCGTCCTGGCGGCAAGCCCGGCTTTGGGCGGGGCAAAGCCGGCCTCACGGGCCGCGGCACGGGAAAGCGTCCGGGAAAGACCTCGGGTCATGGCATTCTCCATTCTTGGGGATTTGGGATTGGCTAGACCCGCCGCAGGCGGGGTTCGTCACGGCCGGAGCCTGATTCATTTCGATAGAGCCCGGCTCTATCGCCTTGTTAAACCATGATCTTTATGATCTTTTTGTTTGACCATGATTTTTCCCAGCCGGAGGCTTGGGCCGTCAAGACGAAAGAAACCATGTCTTATTTCGTGAGGCATGGTGCCCCTGTTCCGCCGCAATGCGACCGCACTTGGCAAAGCATTGACCCAAGGCTTTAAAGGAGGACTCCAAATGACCATGCAGAAAGCCATTGCCGCCGCGCTTCTGACTGCCGTGCTGGCAGGGTGTGCGCAGACCGAAGGCCAGCAGAGAGCCGGAACCGGCGCATTGATCGGCGGCGCCGGCGGCGCTCTCGTCGGTCAGGCGATCGGCGGCAACACCAAGAGCACCGTCATCGGCGCAGCCAGCGGCGCCCTGCTGGGTGCGGTGGTGGGCAGTGCGACCACGCCGCAGCGGCGCGGCGAACAGCTTTGCCGCTATCAGGACCGCAACAGCGGCCGCATCTACACCGCACCTTGCGACGACCGCTACTACGACGGCAATTATTGAGCGTAGCGCCGGCGCTGGTCTTCCCTTCTCCTCTTGTGGGAGAAGGTGGCCGCGAAGCGGCCGGATGAGGGGTGTTCTAGCTTGGCGCACACCTCGTCCAGATCGGTGACTCGGTAGCCAGCCTCTCATTTCTTCCAACACCCCTCATCCGTCTCGGCGCTAAAGCGCCGATCCACCTTCTCCCACAAGGGGAGAAGGGATCACTTGCTTTCCAGCCTCGCCGCCTTCTCCAGCGCCGCCAGCTGCGCCTCATCCAGCGTCAGGAACCCCATAATGTGCTGCACCACTTCGGCGCGCGCGTTGCTCAGCGCGCTGTGCAGTTCGAAGCCATTCGGTGTCCTGGTCCGGGCCATCCATTCGCCATAGGACGGGCGGCGGTAATAGCCCGTCGTCGCCGCGAGATCGGCCAGCACCATCTCGCCGTCTTGCCCGGAGAAAACCCTGAGATAGGCCTTGGTCAGCGCATCACGCGCTTTCGCCGGACCGCCGGCCTGCCCGGAATGGGCGAAGCGTTTGCGGCTCATGCGCCGGCACCCGGCGCAGCCGGGCCGCCCGACGTGTCAGGCTGACCACCCTGCAGCATGCCTTGCAAGGCATCGAGCAGGCCGCTGTCGCGCGCCTGAATCGCCGCCGGCACCCCATCCTTGGCCACTTTGCCGGCAGTGGTGATCGCCGCCATACCAGCCTGGGCTTGTTGAGCCTTGGCTCTGGCGTCGCGGATACCGGCGACCTCGTCCTGGCGGCGAAAGATGCGTTGCGGGCTGCGGCCGGCGCCCTGCACGATCTTCAGCGCCTCGTCGCCGTCGATATTGTCCATGACGCCGGGATCGAACTGCGCCATCTGCATGGCCGTGGTGACGACCTGAATGGTGTCGCGGGCTTCTGCCGAGCGGCGCAGCACGTCGAGCGGACCGGTGAAGGTCGGCCGCACCGCCTTGCCGGCAAGGCTGGCCGGCGGCAGGAAGCGGCTGTCTTCGTCATACAGTCCTTTGTCTTCCAGGATGCCCAACTCGCGGTCGAGATTGCTGGCGAATCCAGCCTGGATGATCGAGCCCGACGGTCCGAGCAGCGCGCCCTTCTCTTCCTGCCTGATCAAGGCTTCGGTCGCCGTCATCTGCGGGTTCTGCACCAGCGTCTGGAATAGATTGACGAACATCATGTCGCGGATCTCCTCGGCCCGGCTTTCCGCGTAATTGAACGCATAGGTCGGGTTCTGGCCTGTGGCGATCGGCGCGATCAGCGGCCGTCCCTGGTCGTCGATCAAGCCGGGATAATTCTCGCCGGGATTAAGCACCGGCACATAGTCGAGCCGCGCCTTCGAGGCGGTCGCCGGATCGGTGATCTGCTGCAGCGCCCTGAGGCCCGACCGGCGCACGGCGTTTTCCTCGCGCACCGTGGTCAGCGCTTCGATGGTCGGCGAGATGCCATAGGGGTCGCCCTCGTAGCGGCGCCAGTTGAAGCACGACACCGGGAAGGAGCGGAAACCGCTTTCCCTGACGATGACCTCCTCGTCCTCGATGACGTGATAGGAAGCGAATGCCGTGTCGAGATACTGGTAGGAGCCGCTGAGCCGGTACATCTTGCGCTCGTCGCGCGGCTGGATGCACTGGATCAGCGAAATCTTCGTCTCGCATTTGGCCGGGTCGTCGACCAGCATCTTGATCCGTGCCGGCAGCTTCTCATAGCCGAGCAGCTGCGCCGCTTGCCGCGCGGTGCGCTCATAGCGGCGGTGGAAAATATCGACCTGACCCCAGCGGTTGCGCGAGAGAAAACCTTCGACCACCGGGATCGAGGCATAGCGGATCAGCGTGCCGCCAAAACCCTCCTCGGCATAGAGATAGGCCGGACCGTAGCGCACGACATTGCGCAGGCAGGCCTGTGTTGCCGGCACGAAATTCGAATTGGCGGAATAGCGCAGCGAGAACAGGAAATCGCGAAGCGCTTCCGCCCATTCCTTTTCCTCGTCGCTCTCCTCGTCATTCATGGCGGCGGTCGACAGCCCGTGCCATTTTTCCGACTGCGGAATGATCAGGCTTTCCAGCCCGGCGGCCGCTCCAGATGTCGGGGGCATCGGGATCGCAGAATTCCGACACCGCCTCCCAGACAGCCTCATACTGGCTGCGCTCGCTCTCCAGTTCGGCCTGTCGCGACAGGATATCGTGGGCACGGGAATCGCTCGTCATGGCAATCTTTCTTCGGTGATCTCAGCTTATTTTAGCGCGGTCGAATTTTGTCCGCTTTTGCGATGTTCAAGGGAGGCGCGGCGGGCCTTTAAGGAGGTCGATGTGACAATGACGGAGAGCCTACCCAGTGCCCTGACGAGGCGAAGCAAGCAGGTTGCAAAGCGGCTTATCGGCTACGATTCCCGCAACTGGCTGCGCATCAGGCAGATCGAGGCGTTCACCGCGTTTCTTGAGGCGGACGGCCGCAAATCGTCTGACGTGATCGAGGTTTCGCCCGGCTGGAACCGCTACTGGAAGACGATGTGCTCCAACTATACCTCGGTCGATTTCCCCGATTTCGACATCTGCAAGGACCGCACCGACCGGCAATACTCAGTCGTCATCGCCGACCAGGTGCTGGAGCATGTGCAGCGCCCGCTCGCCGCGGCGCGGAATATCCATGCCATGACCCGGCCGGGCGGCTGGGCGATGGTGGCGACGCCGTTCCTGTTCAGAGTGCATGCCAGGCCGCACGATTACAACCGCTGGACCCCCGCCGGCCTGAAGCAGGTGATGGTCGAAGGCGGTTTCGCCGAAGCCGACATAGAAGTGTTCGGCTGGGGCAACAAAGCCTGCGCCAAAGCCCATATCGGCGGCCCAGTGCGCGCCTACGGCCTATGGCGCGATTTGAGCAACGACGAGGAATACCCGCTGATGGTCTGGGCGTTTGCGCATAAGCCGGAGTGAGCCCTCAAGGTGGCTTCAGCGCCGGCGCTTGAACACCCCCCTCTGTCCTGCCGGACATCTCCCCCTCAAGGGGGGAGATTGGCAGCTTCGCCGATAGCTCACTTCTTCAACGCTGGAGATTGGCGAAAGCCGCCATGATAGCCAATCTCCCCCCTTGAGGGGGAGATGTCCGGCAGGACAGAGGGGGGCCTGCTTGGCGCTACCCCTGCCGCCGCTTCACCAGCCGCGCCAGACGCCGCCAATACCACCAGGGCCAGTCGCCCCGGCTCCTGAACACCCGTTTCATCGCGCCCATTTCACACCCCCAGAAGCACGCGGCGCTGGCCGGTGAGATCACCGGGCGACAGATCGGTCTTGACAGTGCTCAGCGTTCCCTGGCGCTGCTCGAGCTCAGCCCGGAGCGCTGCCTCGCGCGCCTGCACGTCCTTGTCGGCAATGGTCGGTGTTGGTGGCAGCGGCTTCAGCGCCGGCGGCTTTTGAAAAAGGCACATCGTTCCAGCTTTCTCTTGTCCAGTCATAGAGGATGAAGGTTTCGCCGTTGCGGCCGTAGCCCGGCAGACGACAACGTTCAGTGGCGCCCAGCCCGGCAAGCCAGCGCAGCGCCAATTCATTGGCAGCCAGTGCCCGCGCCTCGACCCGCCAGGCGCCGCGCGCAGCGACCTGCGGCCCGAGCACGGCGTGAAAGAACTCAGTAATCCCAGGCACGCAGCGCCTCATGCGGCGCGTGCCCCAGCTCCAGGCGATCCACAGCCCGCCGCGCTGCTCGGCAGCGCCAAAGCCGGCTTCCGGATTGCCACCGAGCTCGGCGACATAAGCAAAACCCTGCAGTGCGGTGAGCGCCAGCAGCGCCGGCGACCAATGGTCGAGCTGGCAGTCGATCTCGGCCCGGTCCTCGGGGCGCAGATTGGCGGCGATGTAGGAGAGATCGCGCAAGGTTGCGGGGATGATACGGAGCGTCATGCGTATCCTTCGTCATCCCGGTGCGAGGGCGAAATTTCCGAAGCTCGTGCACTGTGCCGTGCCAATGCTGTCCAAGCTTTGGGCCGTCAAGCTTATATATCCAGACAAGATTACTCTCATCCGAAACCTTGGGATTTGCATAATTCAGATATCACCGACCACAGACGGCGCACCGCCTTTACTTAAAGGCGTTGAAAATCAGAATGGGCTGTCATGCATCAGAATGGCAACTACGAATAAAAAATAAATAGTAAAAAATCCGGGAACGCTAAGTGCTGCAGCTCCAAAAAGGACAAAAGCGCGCTGAAGCGGCGTCAATGATTTGGACCTGACGCCTTTTACTGCCAAGTATATCGCCAACACAAGGCTCACAAATCCCCAAAAAAAAATTGCCATCTACTGTCTCCTGCGGAATCGGGAACACACAGCTTAACCCCACCAAAAAAACCAAATCTCTTTATAGAAAGCAAAATCCCAAATAACTATATATCCTGGAACGCTGATAATTGCCGCAACAAAAATAACAGAAACACGCCGATTGGAATCGATACTTTCTGATATAACACCAAACACTGCCAATATTATTGCCAATACAAATGAGACAGACCCGAAAATATAAAATTCCATCGGTTATCCCCTAAAAAATTATCACAATATATGACGATGGGTGCTGAGCTTATCCAGATCGTTACCAATTGCCAAATGACATCCTACTTCCAAATTGCGCCTGTCCAACGGCTGATTGTGCGTCATCGTAAGCCCTTTGCGCATCATCGCGAGCCGAAATCTCTATGGCGCTCGGTATATGGAGCGCCATCTCTCCAGCAATTTTACCTTGGAAAAGTTTCATTGCGCGCGAAGCATATGTTGACGCCTCGTTGCGCTCTTCGTCGGTCTTTAAGGCCGGATCTTTCATGTAATCCTCATTGTCGAGGTATGTTTTCAAAGACGCTACAAGTTTCCTATCGGCCGCGATTACATCGCCCGGCGTTTTCGCGTCGCGATAGTCCCCGTCATGTCGCTTATAGAATCCGTCCTGAATATCAAAAGGTGGTAGGTCAAAACCACCACCCCGAGTACCGCCAGTCCAGCCAGGCCCGCCGTAAATGCCATAGGTAGGAATCTTCCTGTTGAACCAATCGGACCAGCTTAGGGCCTGGTCGCCATCCTGATCATGGCTTATCGGGTGGTCGGATTCCCAATGCTGTTCCGAGTGGCCATCTCCCAAGGGAGTATTGGCGAGGTCGAGCAGACCCATGGGATCAACCACTGCCGCCCGAAGCGACCTATCGGCCGTATTGTCGGCAACCTTGGATACGCTGGTTCGAAGCAAATGATCGAGCACTGCCCGGCGTTGCTCACGAGGCGTCGCGATGAGCACATTGCGCAAAACCGCGTCCTGGTCCTGTGGAGGTCGATTCTGATCTCGGAGCGTGTCGACAACCCGTTCCGCCACGGAATTCGGCAGCGGTTGTATGGTCTTAAAGCCCATCTGCTGCTGGGCTGCGATGGAGCCGACGATTGCCACTTGATAGTCTTCCAGCTTCGACAGATTGTTCCAGGCAGCATCGAGCTTCGCGAAAGCCCTGCGAACATATCCGCCCGGATCGCCTTGCCTTGCTTTGAACGTCAGATCGGCGGCCGCGGCGATGGCGTCGTGTCGCGCTTTGCCCTCCTCCGGCGTTGCGCTGGCCGCCTTAGTGTTGGCGTCGTTGACCATAGCGTCTATTGCGTTGTTGGGCACATCACGCATGTCGTGGAATTGACGGCTGACATTGACCGCCCGGTTGAATAGCTGAAAGCGCCTGTCGCCTTCCGTCGCGCCATGAACATTGACGAACTGCTCGGGAGTGGGAAGCAGACCGTCATAGGCTCCGGTATCCTTGATGGCTTCAGGTGCATTCTGTTCGGCAAGACTGATATTGGCGCGTGTATCTACCTGTCGTGCCGCATCGACGGCGAGGGCCAGCCGGACCAAGGCCGGCCGGTCTTCGGGCGCAATGTCGTCTTGAAACGCCTGCGCTGTTCGCTCTTCCGGGGTTAGCTGTCCGACGCCGTCGCCCTTCGAGCCCGATGGGCTTGCAGTGTCTTGCCTCGGCTCGCCACCAACCGCGGCGGTATCGTCCTTGGTCCTATCGCCGGCTTGTGTCGCACCGAGCATTTCGGCGGCGCGTTTCGGGTCCAGGCCGATCGTCGCCAGCATCAACGCCTTGGCCGTGTTGCTCCGCCAGGCAACTTCCGCCGCTTGCCTGGCAAGCGGGTTGCCGATCTTGGCGATCAGGTCGAGGCCGTGCTGTCGGATCGCCTCGAAGTTCGCGGTATCGTTAGGGTCGCTCCGTGCGATGGAGTTGGTGGAGATATTCTCGACCTTGGTCCACTGGCCCTGCTCGTACTCGTCGCGGCGCGCCTGCTGCCGCGCCGCCATGCGCTCGGAACCCATCGCGCGGATTGTCTCCTTTTGCCTGGCGAAATTGGCACGTTGGCTTTCGGGTATTTTCGGCAGGGCATCGTCGAACAGCGTGTCGAACAGGCCGGGCTTCACCACTTGGCTGCTGCGCGGATCGACTTGGCCGTACATGGCGTCATGCAGGCCGGCACCATCGGGCGCTGCATTGCCCGCCACATCGGCCTCGGCTTGGGCGATCTGGTCCATCATCTTGCGGCGGGCAATTTCGGCGTCGAACGCCTCCTGCTGCTCTTTGCGCTGTTGAAAGCGCTCGGAGACGGCCGAAAGCTCGCCGCCCAGGTCTTGCATGGCGCCGCCGATTGGCGATCCCTGCGGATATCGCACCACGTTGCCGGTATCGAGCCGGCGCTGCGCCAGTTGGAGAGGTATGGTCGCCATCTAATTGTTTCCTGCCCAACTGGCTCTGAACAAAAGGGGGTCGCTCTGCGGGAGATCACGGCATGGCTGATCGCATTGCATGCCGGCCGCCGCATTCGCGGGCTTTGTCGGATCGACGATTATTGGAGAGACGGCGGAGTTGCCGGCGTTGCGGATCCCCGCCGCCAGAAGCCCCGTGAATTCCGTCGAAACAATGCAGCGTCGTCCGCCCCGCCTCACAGGTTTCGGAGTTTTGCGGCATCATGGATATCGGTGCGGCCAGCACCGGGGAGACAGGCGGAACCCCATGCCGTCGGCGACCAGGAGCCCAGCGCGATATGGCGGACGAACCATCAGCCGTCGACGCTCCAGACAAACGCACCCCCGGTCGAAGTCGGGTGGGTCTAGAGTGGGGCTGCACGCCAATCTAGATGAAAGTTATTTCAAACTTTACACATTAATTAAACCGCTAGTTAATCAGCACATTCACGATCACGTATGCTAACGGCCCCCCTGCTTTGGGGGACTTGTTGACGTGTTAGAAGAGGATGTGTTGGAGAAGATCACCGATAATCTTCCAGCGGGTCGGAAATCTTACCGCTTTTCCGCAACGTCCTGAACTCCGCCGGGTCGACCACCGCTTCCCTCAGCATCATCACGCCGTAGCGGGTCGCCGCCATCAAATCGTCGCGTAGCTTCACCACTTGCCCGTCCTTGCGGTGATAGAGCCGAAACTCCTCGAACCAGGGCAAAAGCGTCGAGAACACCTTGAAGCGGCCGGATTGCATGCGGTCGAGCATTTCCATCAGCCCGGCTTCGACCGAGACGGAGCCGTCGGCGAACTGCGCATGGCTGGAAAGCATGTTCAGCCCGTGCGCGGCATATTGTTTGGCCAGCGCAACGCCCGCCCCTTCCAGCGTCTCGCGGCGGCCGTCGCGCGGCCAGGCCCAAGGCAGCCATTCGCCCCAGGGTTTGAGCGTCAGCGCCTGCATGGCGGGCGTCTGCTGCGACGCGCGGCAGGCTTTCGAGACATAGACGACATCGGCCTCCGTATCCCAGGCGAGCTCGACAGCGGCCGAGGGATGGTCCCAGCCGAAATCCAGCGCGCCGAGCCGCGGCCAATAACGCGGCAGCCGGAACGGCTCGCAGACGATCAGTTCTTCCGCCACCGGAAAGATACGGCCGGAGCCCAGCACCGGAATGCCCTTGGCCCGCGCCTCGCGCTCATGAGCTGGATAGGCTGATATGATCTCGGCGCGTTGCTGCGGCGTGTAATGCTCGGCATCGTCGATGGTCATGAAGGTGACGTGGCGGGTCATTTGTGCGGCTTTCCGGCTTGAATCGTTTTGGCAGTCGTCGGACGTATGGTGTTGTTTGGGCGGAAGCTTTTGAAAGCTGGCGGGACAGCGCCCCCCTCTGTCCTGCCGGACATCTCCCCCACTTGGGGGGAGATTGGCAGTTTCCGCGTCCCGCTTGCCTGCAACCGTTGGAGATTGGCGAAAGCCAGGGTGACATCCAATCTCCCCCCTCGTGGGGGAGATGTCCGGCAGGACAGAGGGGGGCGCGCAGGAACGCAACGGGTGAGCGGAAGCGAAAGCTCCGTCTCCAAACCACCTCACCTCCCCATCCCCTCCACTTCCCCCGCCGACAAAAACAACAACACCACCTCCGACATGCCGAGCAACGGCGTGAAGGTGACGATGGTGATGCCGCCCGTCGCGTTGGTGCGGGTCAGGCCTTCGGAATAGATGTCGAGCGGCGGCTCCTCGTCGAACCAGACGCCGTGCAGTGTTTCGCCCTGCCACTTCTCGCGGCCCTTCTCAAAACTCTTGAACGACAGCACCGATTCATCGGCCTGGACATCGCCGCCACCGCCATGGCGGACCACGACGCTGTCGAGCCCATGCGGCGCGCCGCGCCCCATGATGGTGCTGACAATGGCGTCGGCCGGGATCATGCCGGTGCCCCACGCGGCCGGCTGCTGCGGCGGGCCGATCAGGATGCGTTGCGGGTTGTCGCGCGTGCCCTCGGCGGTGACGCCGGCCGCCCAAAACCGCACCGGCGTGTCGAAAACCTTGCCTTGCCACCACTCGGGATAACGGCCGGTGAGGTGCATCGCCCATTCGGCGCCGCCGGCCCTTGTCTTGCCGAGCTGGTTGCCGGCCATGAACAGCCGCTCGCGGCTGGTCGCGCCCGCTGCATGGAACTCGGCCTGTTTTGGATAGGGCCGGTACGCGGCAAGCTGATTAGCGCGGCGTCTGCGGTCCAATTCCCTCAGCAGGCTCAGATACTCGGTCTTTGCCGTCGAGGCCCGGCTTTGCGAGACCAGGCTTGGCGAGGACAGGCTTTGCAAGGCCCGGTTTTGCGAGGCCCGGTTTTGCGAGAAATGGCCGGAGGACGGCTTCGAGGCCGCGGATGCGCTGCCTGATTTCGTCATCGCTCAATGCTTCCAGACTGTTGATGTTGAGATGCAGATCCTTGGGCAGCACCGACAGCACGATCTTTAGATACTGGTCGGGCTTTTCGGTGCGAACCTCGGCGATGACGCCGGCGCCATGCGCCCGGAAATCGGCACGGATCGCTTCCAGAAAACCATCGGCCAGCGTCTTTTTCGTCCGCTTTGGCCGGCTGGAGGACCTGGGTTCCGTCACGCCAGGCGGTTCGTCGTCGAGAGAATCCTCGGCCATGCCCTACCCCGCAGCCCCGGCGAGCGCCACGATCTCGGGCTTCGCCGTTTTCTTGACTGCCGGCGTGGGTCGCTTGCGGGATTTCGCCCGCTTGCCGGCGCGCTTTGCCTTTGGTTTCCGCGGCCGGCTTGCCGCTTCGGGCTTCGCCTTGCCGGAGCCTGTCTGGGCTTTGAGCGCCGCCCTGACGACACTCACGGCATTGTCGCTGACGCCCGCCAAGGGAAAGCCAAAGCCGCCGGCCGCGTCGACGGCACCGCCCCGGACCATGCCGATCTGCACACCGGCCGGAACGTGCTCGACCCGGCCGTGGCGCACAGGTGCGGCGCCCTCGAACTGGCCAATGGCGCTGACGACCTCGCGGCCGTCATCGTCGGTGATGATGGTGGCGTAACGGCTGGACATGGGGGTTCTCTGGCGAGCGACAGGCGTGTTGCGGAAGGGATATATTGATGGGATGGTGAGACGACAGAACGGAGATTTAAGGGGGTGACCCTTTCGGAAATTCGGCATCAGGTGGAAATGGAGATCGACACCTACGTGATCGAGTATCCAGCGGGCATGGTGGGAACGCCGCTGCCGGACACGTTCTTTGTCGAGGCCTTCAGTCGATGAGGCAGGCTTTGGTCGAGCCGTACTGGATTGACGCCATTCCGTTCAACGATGCAGCGGAAACTGTCCGGCCATATGCCGTCATCTCTGACGACCGAGATGGTTATTTCCTGGCCTTTGACCCTGAGACACAGGCATTCGTCCTCATATTCAAAGACGGTAACGCAAGACACCGTGCCTCTCATATCGTGGGCGACACTGTCGGCTGTTTCCTCGCACAATAGTCAATCGCCCGAACTCTATGGAAAGCGAGCCCGCTTTGCCTCGATACCATCCGATAAACGTGCATCCCGAGATAGATTGCAATCAAAGCGACCTGCTCGAATTGCGCTGGACGAACGACGAGGTCGTCGCTGATTTTGTCATTCCCGATGACGCGCAGCATGCGCTCCGCGTGCAGTTCCACAACGAAGTGATTATCCGTATCCTCGATGAAATGCCGCTCAGCACCGAACACGAGATAACGACCAAGGAGGGCTTGGTCGCAAACCATTTCGCTTACCGGGTGGAAGGCGCGATGTTCGAGAAGTCCCAGTCCGAGACGTGGCGGTCGACCCACCAACCCGCGACGCACTACCGCTTCGTAACCGGCTGGGCATGCCTCGACGTTCTGTCGGCCAAGGAGCCGGACTTTCAGATCGTCAAGCGAGGCAGTTAAAACAAAAAACCCGCCTCGGCGGCGGGTCGTTGGCGCAAATCAGCACCATGCCTAAATCAATAGCATAACTGCCGGCACGAAGTCAATGGTGGAGCGATCGATTCAAGGAGAAAATTCCTGCATCGAGCGACACGCGCGCACGAATGTCTCGAAGCGCTCGATCCCCGTACCGCCATGCCGGGATCGGAACCGGCGTTCGCGCGTTTGGAGCTTAGCCAATGGGAGCGAAGCCATGAATGTCGCCAACCTGCAACTCGAAGGCCTGCTGATGGCCGTCGCATCGATCAATCAGGTTCTTGTCCGCAAGGGCGTGCTCACGGTCGAGGAGATAGACATCGCCTTGCGCAGGGCCGAAGCCAGCGAGACCAGCGAGGAACGGTCCGAAGGCATGTCGGCGTCGAGCCGCGATGCCGTCAACTTCCCGATCCGGCTGCTGGAACTGGCCAACCAGTGTCAGCCGGAGACGGACATGCCGTCGTTCTCGAAACTGGCGCGCATGGTCGGCCAGATGAAGGAACCCTACAACGACCAGATGTGACGCCCTCCCCACATCAAAGATGGCAGGTCGAACGAAGGTTCGCGATCAGCTCGCAGACCCAAGCTTCAGCGCCAGCACGCGGCCCGGCCCATGGACGGCAGCAAACAGCAGCCCGGCCAGGAAGGTGAAATGGTCGACGAAGAAGCCGAACTCGGCTTGGTTGCCGGCCCAGTGCGACGGCCCGTGGAAGGCAAAGCCGAGGAACAGCACATAGGCGGCGGCGACAAGAGCGGCCTGTGAAAAGAAGGCACCGGTCAGGAAGCACAGCACGAGGACGACTTCGAGCAGGGCCGCGCACCAGGCCAGAAACAGCGGGAACGGAAATCCGGCAGCGGCGATGTAGCCCGCTGTGCCGCCCATGTCGGCGAATTTGAAAGTCACCGCCATGAGGAAGACGGCCGCGAAGATCAGCCGGCCGATGAGAATTGCCGCGGTTTGCCACGCTGATTGACCGGGTGAATGAGCGGTTTCCAACGACATGATGTCCTCCAGGGTTGCGACGGTTCCGCCCCAAGGACGATACACCAGCCGCAAACCCGACATCGTCCCCTGAGAACCCTTGGCTGGGACAGCGCAAGTGGCCAGGCCGCCGCGAGACTGGGTTCCTGGATCTACTCGGCCGCGTGGTGGCTGATCGAGTCCCGCACAGTCCCATACTGGCTGCCCCAGCGGTCGGTCATGTCGCAGCGTATGTCCCACAGCTCCGGGAAGAAGCGGTGGCGGGCGCCGGCCTCAAGCAGTTCGACCGGCCGGCCCTTCAGCGATTTCGCGCCCAGCCCGATCGAGCGGTGGATGAGGTAGAGATGGTTGGCGCGGAATTTCTGGAACAGCTCATCGAATTCGATCAGCGCCTCGGCGACGACATAGCTGTCGCCGTGATCGTATCTCGCGTCATAGACATCCTCGACCGAGAGCCCGCGGCCATCGAGATAGGACGCCTTGAAGGCCCGCCACAGGTCCGGCGGCATGCGCAGCAGGAGCTTGAAGCCCGGTGATTCCTGGCCGCTGCCATTGCCGAGCTGCAGCCGAATCTCTTGGTATTCCTTGGGCGACATGGTTTCGAGCAGGTCGAGCTGCGCCGTCATCATGCGCATCAGCCGATGCACGCGCCCCATCAGCGTGACGATGCGGTGGGTGTTCTGCTGCTCGAGGAAGTCGACGACATCGACCAGCGTGTAGGTGATGAGCTTCATCCACAGCTCCTCGACCTGGTGCACGATCTGGAACTGCAGCTCGTCGGCATTGACCATCTCGGCCAGCGGCTTCTGGCAGGCGAGAAGCTTGTCGCACCTGAGGTAGACGCCGTAATCGCGCATTTCGGGCGCTTCGATGCGGGCATAATAGTCCGGCTTGTGCATGGCAGCTGCTCCTTTGCCCGGCCCATAGGCTCAGGGCATCTGTTCGGTCCGAGCTTGAAGGATAAGCGCTTTTGGCTTGAACATTGTTCCTTTTTGTTATCCAAATGCAGGAAATGAAGGACGAACGTCCGTTAATGAAGAGATTTTGGAGAACGATATATGCTGGATGCCCTCGATCGGAAGATCGTCGCGGCGCTGGAACGCGACGCGCGAATCTCCTTCGCGGCGCTTGCCGACGAGGTCGGCTTGAGCAAGACGCCGTGCTGGAAGCGGGTCAAGGCGCTGGAGGACGCCGGCATCATCCGCGGTTACTCGACGCGGATCGATCCGGCCAAGCTCGGCTTCGGCATCGAAGCCTTCATCCAGGTGTCGATCGATTTCGAGCTTTCCGAAGCCTTCGAGGCCGCAGTCCAGGCACATCCGCTGATCCGGCGCTGTCACGCCACGACAGGCGAAGCCGACTATCTCCTGCAGATCGTGACGGTCGACATGATGGCGCTGGACAGGATGCTGCGCGTCGAGCTCAGCCGCCTGCCCGGCGTGCGCCGGACGATCACCTCGATGGCCATGCGCGAGATCAAGGGTGGCATTTCTTTCGCCAATGCCGTTGGGCATACGCAGAAGCGATAGTGGGCCGACAGAGGCTGGGGTTTCACGCGATTTGGATGGTTCAGGCTGCGGTTTTGTCGGGCTTGTCCATTCGCCGTGCCGGGCTTGGGGCTGGATCGACGTCCGGCTCCTTCTGCTGTTCGGCGTCGGCTTTCCGCTTCGGGCAGTCCTCGTAGCCATGGTCGCGCCCGCCGCAATATGCGCAGCATTTTGCCGGGATATCGGGGCGAAACATCGTCGTCATGCATTGAAATGCACGTGGCGACCGTCTGGTTGCGTCGCACCGTTACTTTTCGCTTACATTAGGGATTTGGGCGCCGAATCCGAGACTTTAAGGCGTGTAGCCCAGCGCGGCCAGGACCGACAGCCCTGCGACCAGGCCAATTGCAATAACAATGCCGAAATGCCGTTCCAGGAATCTGGGCGGCCCCTGCCAGTCGTATCGCATATCTGAAACTCCGCCGGGTAATCTGGGGCAAAGTGTTCAGGCGTCAAGGCCGGCGGTCCTGACAGGCGATAGACTTGACACCCGGTAGACTTGATGGGCGGTAGACAGGCAGCTGCCATTGTTCATATCGTTGTTCATATCGGAACGCGGGACGGCACTCATGCCCGAGCATCCTTCATCAGCGGGAGAAAGCCATTCCCAGCCCGCTGCGGCACCTGACCCTCGTCTGGCCTTTGTTTATGCGGAGGCGGTGCGTGGGCTCCAACACCAGCAGAACGTGGTGGAGAGCCTCAATACGCGCGTTGGCAATCTGATCTTTGCAACCGCGTTCGTGAGTTCTCTCCTCGGCGGCAGAGCTCTCTTGGATGGGCTCGGGCCGTGGGACTGGCTGGCGCTGGCGCTGCTTTTTCTGATCGGGCTGCTGGTCGTCATCATGTTGTGGCCCTACTACGCCTATACGTTCCGCTTCGATCCAGAGCAGTTGCTCCAGGACTTTGTCGATCAAAACCCTTCCGGATCCATGGATGTGATGCACCGCGCGCTTGCGCTCCGCATTAAAACCGACATGGCCAACAATTGGCGGATCATTCAACGCCTGCGCATGTCGCTACAGCTTGCCCTGTTTCTATTGTTGCTGGAACTTTTGGCATGGCTGTTCGCGATAACCCGCGTCTAGGCTCAGGGCCATTAATCCAGCAAGGTTAAGACTGCCTTGAGACTATACACGCGATAAACTCTCGCGCTAAAGCTGAGCTTCGATGGCCGCCTTGTCTATGACAGACCATACTTGTACGATCTTTTCGTCGCGAAGTTCATAGATCACGTTCTCGGCGAAGGAAACTCTCCTCCCACCTACAGGGAGACCAAGGAACGTTCCTTTCGGCGTGCAGTCGAAACCTAGTCGGCTCGCTATATAAGGCGGATCGGAAATCAGCATCTGGACATTGAAATAAAGGTCCGGAATTTCATCAAAGTCTCTCTCCAGCATTTCGCGATAACCTGACAAGCCGAGCCGCCGGCCGTTGTGGATCACCTCATCATCGACGAACTGTCCCAGCTTCGGCCAGTCCTGCTTATTCAGGCAGGCAATGTAGTCTCGGTAGACGTCGCGGAGGTCGGTTTTAATCACGGCGATTGCTCCTATCTCTACAAGGCCCTGCTGAAAAGGCAGTGTCTCACATGCTCAAGCAGATGACTGCATGAAGCGGCTTCATGCGCGGATGAGAAAGTGCTAGACAGCGTCCACTTCCTCTATTCCCGCTTCGTCTAATGGTAGGACAGCGCCCTTTGAAGGCGTGAATCGTGGTTCGAGCCCATGAGCGGGAACCAGCATCGGACCGCCCGTGCCGGGCAGCCGATCAGTCTTGATCCGATCAGATCGCTGCAACGCGCCAACAATGCCAGGACGAGGCCGGCGTGCCGTCCTTTTCCCAACGGACAAGGATGGTCGGTCGGACCAAGGAGCCCTATAAAGACCACATGTGACGGAGGACGACATGGCCGACGACAAATCCAAGACCAAGCAGGATCGCAAGCTGGCTTCCAGCGAGCAGCCTTACGAAGTCGCCGCCTTTGCCAAGAAATACGGCATACCGCCGAGCGAGGCCGCGACGATCATCAAACGGTACGGGCCTTCGAGGAAGAAGCTCGATGCGCATATGGCGAGCCGCAATGCCTGATCTGCACCCGGCGGCGTCGGCCTGGATCATCACCGCGGCTTGACCATGCCGCCTGTTTCCGGCCTGCCGGCGCTATCGACCGGATTCAACGCCAGGTTTCAATAACTCGTTTACTTTGACGCGATACCACCCAACGGGGAATCGTTGGGAGGTCGGATGTCGGACCGTGCATTGCGCTTTGAATGTGTCATGGAGCCAAACGGCCGATGGATGGTGTGGGACGCCAGGCGCGATCTTCCGGCCCAGTTTTCGGCGCTTGCGCTGATCGGCCTGCGTCACGACGAGGCCGCTTCGCTTTGCCGCCTCTTGAACGAGACAGCCTCCGAGACAGACGCCATCTATGCCCGGCAGAGCCGCGCGTCCTGATGGTTGCGCCGCACAGCGCTGAGGCGGCTGGCGCTCCGAACTGAATCCATCGATCTGTAGAAGCAGGTGGCCCTTGCCGAAGTCATCGGCTCGGCTTCGCGGGCCTCGGAAATCTTGAACAGGAAGCGCTTGCTGACGATGGATATGGTGCACCAGATCCACAAGAATTGGCACATTCCAGCGGAAGTGCTTATCCAGCCTTATCACCTTTCAGGTGATGAGAAGGCCGAACAGCGCCGGGCCCGAGCGGCTGCTGGATAAATCTCTCTCCCCCGCGGAACGCTGCCTTTGGCTGCGGATGGCGTATTGGCACGGCAGGCAGATGTCGCGCACCCTGCCCGCTCGCCATTCACCCGCGGGACCGGGATTTTGCCTTGACAAACAAAGGTGCTATATTAGCTGACTAATCGATTCACAGTCGGCGAGCCGGCATGGCCAAGAAGAAGTCAAAACTGGAACCGTCCAGCATTTCCGCGGTCTCTTCGGCGGAAGCCTATGAGGCGACCTATTTTGCCCGCAAGTGCGGCCTGACGCGGGATGAAGCGCTGAAGATCATGCGCGAGGCCCAGGGCTGGGTGAGCATGACGATGCCGTCCACCGCCAAGCGGAAGAATTAGCCCCACGAGGCGGCGCAGTGGGCGGTAAGGCATCGGCCAGGGAGGCGCAGCCGCCCCCTCAAGCGGCACGACGAACACGCGCAGCATTGAGCGGAGGCCGCGTTCCGTCCCACCGGCTCGACCCATCAGCCCTGGATAGAGTCCTACGCTTGCCGTCCTACCGGCAAAGCCGCTTGCGCGCTCGCTCGCGCCACGATCGCTTGCAGCGGCTCCGGCCGGTGCAGCAGAAATCCCTGGCCGAAGGCAACGCCCATATCCCTGAGGATGTCGAGCGCGTCCTGCTCTTCGATCTTCTCCGCCACCACGGAGCAGCCGAGGCTTTTGGCGATGCCCGATATGGCCGAGACGATTTCGCGGTCGAAGCGGCTCTCCGCAATATGCTCGATGAAGGACCCGTCGATCTTGATCGCATCGACGGGAAAGCGCCGGAGATATTCGAACGAGCTCATCCCCGCCCCGAAATCGTCGAGGCTGACGCGGCAGCGCCGCTCGCGCGCCTTGCGGACGAACTGTTCGGCAGCAGTGAAATTGGTGACGGCGGCGGTTTCCGTAATCTCGAAGCCGATGCCGGAATGCGGCGCCCCGGTCTCATCGATGACGGCGTCGACGAAATCCCAAAGCTGCGGGTCGCTCAGCGTCTGCGCCGACAGGTTGAAGCCGAGCGTCAGCGCTCCTGACTTC
>NZ_RZTA01000103.1:0-24689 GCF_004023115.1 Mesorhizobium sp. M6A.T.Cr.TU.017.01.1.1 | reverse complement strand
GACCTCGACGGCCTCGCACCGCTGCGATCTGGCGCGACTTACTGCGCATGGCCGGGAGATGGGCAGCATCGTCGGTGTCGACATCACGCAAGGGGTCGGCGTTACGCCCTTCTCGATTGCGAAGACGCCGGTCGATTTCGTCGTCTCGACCTCGCTGAAGTGGCTCTGCGGCACTTCGGGCGCCGGCATCCTGCAGGTGACGCCCGATCTGCTGTCCGACTGCCGGCCGGAACTTCGCGGCTGGTTCAGCCAGCCAAACCCATTTTCGTGGGATCTTGACCGTTTCGCATATGCGGACGATGCGCGTCGATTCGACCATGGCACGCCGGCTATCCTGGCCAGTGTCGCATCGCTGCCTGGCATCGAATGGGTAGCAGAGACAGGCGTCGAAGCCATCCGGGGACAGAACGCCAGCATGACCGATCGCATTATTGGTTGCGCGCTGGACAATGGCTGGGCTGTTCGCTCGCCGCTTGATCCAGACCAGCGCGGCGGCAGCGTCATGCTGACCTTGCCGCAAGGCGTCGACCCGGTGAAGACAGTGTCCACCTTGCGTAGTGAGCGAATTTACTGCGACGCGCGCGGCACGACGCTTAGGCTGTCGCCCGGCATGGTCACCACGGACGACGCGGTGGGTGCACTGCTGGAGCGTCTGCAACAGTTGATCGGCATGCGGGGACGCCGCGCATCCTGACTTCAGGCGCCGCCTCGCCTGCAGTGTCCGAAAATACGGCGCTGAAAGGGGCGGAAGTGAAAAGCGCCACAGGGAGTGGCCGAACCAGAGGGAACGAAAATGAACTTCACTCGTCGCAACCTGCTTCTTCTCGCTGCCGCCATCGGCATCGCCGCCGGGCCGGCCACCGCCTATGCCGCGGACGTGCTGAACGTCGGCGCCTATCCGACCAATCCGCCCTTCGAATACAAGAACGAAAGCGGCACCTTCGAAGGTTTTGAGGTCGACATCGTCAACGAGGCGGCCAAGCGCATCGGCATGACCACGGAAATTGCCGACCTCGGATTTCAGGCCCTGTTCGCCGCCACCACGTCGAAGCGCATAGACGTCGCCATCTCGTCGATCACGATTACCCCTGAACGGCTGAAGTCGCAGGCGTTCTCGCAGCCCTATTATGATTCCGACATGGGCATCGCCGCCAAGGCCGACAGCCCGATCAAGTCCGAAGCCGACCTCAAGGGCAAGATCATCGGCGTGCTATCCGGCTCGACCGGGGAAGCCTGGACCAAGGCCCATCAGGAGGCCGACGGGTTCAGCGAGGTAAAGGGTTACGACACGCAGCAGAACCTGCTGCTCGATCTCAGCGCCGGTCGTGTCGACGCCGCGGTCAGCGACATTCCGGGCCTGGAATACTCCTTCACCAGGATGAAGGATCTTGCCGTGAAAGAGCGTATCAAGACCGGCGAGCAGTATGGCCTGATGATGGCCAAGGACCACCCACTGCTCGGCAAGCTGAACGACGCGCTGACCGCGATGAAGAAGGACGGCACGCTGGCCGCGATCCACAAGAAGTGGTTCGGCAGCGACGCGCCCGCCGATTCTTCGACCGTCAAGGAAATGCCGATGCCGAAGGCCTGAGCGGCAGCTGCTTAAATTGTGCCGGCTTTCCGCACCGGCACAATTTCATGGGCGTCCGCTGCCTTTCTCTCACGCACGATCCGCTCCGAAGGCCTATTTCGGAGTGTCGGAGTCGTGCTTTAGCGTCGCGGGACGCCAAACCTTTCGGGAATGCTCCCCATGTCGCTGATCGAGACCTTCTTCAATGCCGATGTCATGATCTCCAGCCTGCCGGCGTTGCTGCGCGGCTTTCTGAACACACTGCTGCTCGGGCTGTTGAGCATCGGCATCGGTATCCCCGTCGGCCTGGCGATCAGCCTGATGCGGCTCTACGCGCCAAAGCCGCTGCGGCTGCTGGCGGTCGGCTATATCGATATTTTCCGGGCGATGCCGGTGCTGGTCGTGCTGATCCTGATCTACTACGCGCTGCCATTCCTCGGCATACGCCTGTCGTCCTGGACCTCCGCGGTGACGGCGTTCGCCATCATCATGGCTGCTTATTCGGCTGAAGTGTTCCGCTCCGGCATAGAAAGCATTCCGCGCGGCCAGTTCGAGGCGGCGCAGGCACTCGGCCTGCCGTTTTTGCTGACCTTGCGCAAGGTGGTGCTGCCGCAGGCGATCCGCGTGGTCATTCCGCCGATGACCAGCAACTGCGTCTCGATGTTCAAGGACACGTCGCTCGCCTCCACCGTGGCGCTGCCCGAATTGCTGAAGGAAGCGACCAACGCGCAGTCGCTCTACGCCAACCCCTCGCCGTTGATTGGCGCAGCGCTGGTCTATCTCCTCTTTCTCTGGCCGATGGTCCGCCTCGTTAGCCTGCTGGAACGTCGCTTCAAAACGGAAAAGACCCGCTGACTTCGCCAGTTTCCCATCTGTCAATTCTCGCTTCCCCCATCTGTCAGGCACCTCGCAGGAGACCATCTTGAACAAGCATCAGAGCCACAATGCGAGCGACGTCTCCGCAGCCTTCCCGGTCGACATGATCCGCGCCATGTTTCCAGCCCTGCAGCAGGCCGGCGACTTCATCTTCATGGATAATGCCGCTGGCGCGCAGATCCCGCAAAGCGTGCTCGACGCGGTGACCAACCATCTCGTCGCGCATAATGTGCAGCGCGGCGGCCGCTACGGCCGCAGCGTCGCCGTCGATCAAGCGATCGCCGACGCGCGTGAAAGCGTGGCGTTGCTGATCAATGCCTATAGTCCCGCGGAAATCTGTTTCGGAATGAACGCCACCTCGTTCATCCGCCTCGTCAGCCTCGGCATCGGCCAGATGCTTCAGGAGCGTGACGAGATCGTCATCACCGACATGGATCACGACGCCAACATCGCGACCTGGCTGGCGCTAGAGTCCGCCGGCGCCAAGTTCAAATGGTGGCGGATGCGCGAGGACGGTAATCTCCATGTCGACGACCTTCGCCCGCTGGTCTCCGACCGCACCCGGCTCGTCGCCTGCACCGTCACCGCGCATTCGATCGGCTCGATCGTCGATGTTGCTGCAGTGGCTGACATCGCGCATGCGGCGGGCGCCGAAGTGTTCCTCGACTGCGTGCATTACGGGCCGCACGGGCTGATCGACGTGCAAGCCTGGGATTGCGACTATCTGGTCTGCTCCGGCTACAAGAATTTCTCGCCGCATATGGGCTTCCTGTGGGGCCGCTTCGAGACGCTGAAGCGGCTGCCGACCTTCCGCGAGGATTTCATTCCCGATGAGCCGCCCTACAAGGTCGAGGCCGGCACCTTCATCTATGAGAACGTCTCCGGCATGGATGCCGCGGTGCGCTATCTCGAGTCGATCGGCCGCAACTTCTTGGCCGAGAACAACCGGTCGCGGCGCGACAACCTCGTCGCCGGCATGAACGCCATCCGCGACTATGAGCTGGTGCTGGCGTGCGAAATGCTCGGCGTGCTCAAGGAGTGCGGCGCGACGATCTATGGCGTCGCCGACGAAGCCCGCCTCAACGAGCGCGTGCCGACCTTCTGCTTCAACATCGGCACGCTGTCGCCGCAAATGATCGTCGAGGCGATGGCCGAGATGCAGATTGGCATCCGTGACGGTCACATGTACGCGCCGCGGCTGATGAAGCGCCTGAATCTCAGCATGGACAGCGGCGCCATCCGCGCCTCGCTGGTGCACTACAACACGGTCGAGGAAGTCCGGCGCTTCGGCGAGGCGCTGCGCGCCATCATCGCCCGGCTGTCCTGATCGGCGTCGAAATACGCTTGCCGGGGTGCCGCGATTGCGGCGTCAGGCGGCTTTCTTCTTCGCCAGCCTCGCCTTGATGCTGGCGACGTCGGCGCGCGGCGTGGCCGCGAACAGCGTCTTGGTGTAGCTGTGCTTGGGGTCGGCAAACACCTCGTCGCGCGAGCCGTATTCGACGGCCTCGCCGTAATACATGACCATCACGTCGTCGGCGATGTATCGCACCACCGACAGGTCGTGGCTGATGAAGACATAGGTCAGCTTGAACTCGTCCTGCAGGTCGGCGAGCAGGTTGAGGACCTGCGCCTGCACCGACAGGTCGAGCGCCGAGACCGGCTCGTCGAGCACCAAAAGGCTCGGATTGAGCATCAGCGCGCGGGCAATGGCGATGCGCTGGCGCTGGCCGCCCGAGAACATGTGCGGGTAGCGGTTGTAGTGCTCCGGTCCGAGGCCGACCTTCTTCAGCATCCTCATGGCAAGATCGCGCCGTTCGTTGGCCGGCGTGTCGGTATTGATGAGCAGCGGCTCGCCCAGCACGTCGCCGATCTTCTGGCGAGGATTGAGCGAACCGTAAGGATTCTGGAAGACGATCTGCACCTTTCGGCGCATCTCCTTCGACAGCCCATCCTTGGCGATATCGACCTTTTTGCCGTCGATGAAGAGTTCACCTGCTGTCGCGGGATCAATCAGCGTGATGATGCGGGCGAGCGTTGACTTACCGCAGCCGCTCTCGCCGACGATGGCCAGCGTCTTGCCCTTGTCGACGCTGAACGAGACGCCCTTGACCGCATGCACCGTGCGCGAGGGGCGAAACAGGCCACCGCCGACGTGATAGTCGCGCACGATGTTCTTGCCTTCGAGAACCGTCACACTCATGACGCGGCTCCCGTTGCAGGCCCGGTTCCCGCAGCAGACGGGGCCGGTTCGAACAGCATATCGGAAATGGTCGGCAGCCGGTCGCCGACAGCATTTTCCGGCAGCGCCGACAGCAGCGCGCGCGTGTAGTTGCTCTTCGGTTGCTCGAACAGCGACAGAACGTCGGCCTCTTCCATTTTGCGGCCCTTGTACTGGACAATGACGCGGTCGGCAGTCTCGGCCACCACGCCCATATTGTGGGTGATCATGATCAGCCCCATGCCGTATTTGGCCTGCAGCCCAACCAAGAGGTCAAGGATCTGCTTCTGGATGGTGACATCGAGCGCGGTGGTCGGCTCGTCGGCGATCAACAGCTTCGGATTGCAGGCGATGGCGATGGCGATCATGACGCGCTGGCACTGGCCGCCTGACATCTGGTGCGGGAATGAGTTCAGCCGTTCTTCCGGATCGGCGATGCCGACCAGCTTCATCAGCTCGATGGCGCGGGCCCGGCGCTGGGCGCGGTCCATGCCCATGTGGAAACGCAGCACCTCTTCGATCTGGAAACCGGCGGTGAAGCATGGATTGAGGCTGGCGATCGGCTCCTGGAAGATCATCGAGATGTCCTTGCCGACGATCTTGCGGCGCTCGGACGGACTGAGCTTGAGCAGGTCGATGCCGTCGAAGGCCATGCGGTCGGCCTTTACCGTCGCCGTATTCGGCAACAGCCCCATAACTGCCAGCATCGCCACCGATTTGCCGGAGCCGGATTCGCCGACGATTGCCAGCACCTCGCGCGGCTCGATCGACAGGTCGATGCCTTGCACGGCCATGAACGGTCCGGCGGCGGTATCGAAGGACACGGTCAGATTCTTGATCTCGAGAAGAGGCATGGTCACGACCTCTTCAGCTTGGGGTCGAAGGCATCGCGCAGGCCATCGCCGATCAGGTTGATGGCAAGCACCGTGATCAGGATGGCAAGGCCGGGGAAAGTCACTACCCATGGCGCGCGCAGGATAAACTCGCGCGCCGTGGCCAGCATCGTGCCCCATTCCGGCGTCGGCGGCTGCGCGCCGACGCCGAGGAAGCCGAGAGCCGCGGCCTCGAGAATGGCGTTGGAGAAGGACAGCGTCGCCTGCACGATCAGCGGTGCCATGCAGTTCGGCAAGATCGTCTTCACCATCAGCCTGAGATGACTGGCACCGGCCACCTTGGCGGAGATCACATATTCACGGTTCTTTTCGGCCATTACCGCCGCGCGCGTGAGCCGCGCGAAATGCGGCTGCAGCACGAGCGCAATCGCCAGCATGGCGTTGAACAGGCCAGGTCCAAGGATCGCCACCAGAACCAGAGCAAGAAGCAGCGACGGGAAGGCCAGAATGACGTCCATGACGCGCATGATCAGCGTATCGACCCAGCCGCGGAAATAGCCGGCGAGCACGCCGAGGATGATGCCGCTGGTCAGCGAGAAAACCACGACGACCAGACCGATGAACAGCGAGAACCGCGCCCCGAAAATCAGCCGCGAAAGCATGTCGCGGCCAACAGCGTCGGTGCCCAGAAGAAACATCGATTTGCCGCCCTCCTGCCAGACCGGCGGCGTCAGCAGCGCATCGCGAAACTGCTCGTCAGGCGAATGCGGCGCGACCAGCGGCGCGAAAATCGCGATCAGCACCAGAGCCGAGAACACGACCAGGCCGATGACGGCGCCGGTGTTCATCGAGTAGTAATGCCAGAACTCGGTGAAGGCACGTTGCCGACCGCCGGTCGGAATGGAGGCGGCGGTGGCTTCTGCCGTGGTTTGGTCGGTCATCTCACTGCACCCGGATACGTGGGTTGATGACGGCGTAGAGCACGTCGACGATCAGGTTCACCGCCATGACGATCAGCGCGATGATCAGCAAGCCGCTCTGGACGACGACATAGTCGCGCTTGGCGATCGCGTCGATCATCCACTTGCCGATGCCGGGCCAGGAAAAGATCGTTTCGGTCAGGATGGCGCCGGCCATCAGCGTGCCGACCTGCAGGCCGATGGTGGTGACGACGGGGATCAGCGCATTGCGAAAAGCGTGGAGCCCGATAACGCGGCGCGGCGCCAAGCCCTTGGCGCGGGCGGTGCGGACATAGTCCTCGCCCAGCACCTCCAGCATCGCCGACCGCGTCTGGCGCGCTATGACGGCGAGCGGAATCGTCGCCAGCACGATTGCCGGCAGGACCAGATGACTGGCGGCGGACCTGAAAGCGCCGCTCTTGCCGGAGATCAGGCTGTCGATCAGCATGAACCCCGTCGTCGGCTTGAAGAAATATTGAAGGCCAATGCGGCCGGAAACCGGTGTCCAGCCGAGATAGCCGGAGAAGAATATGATGAGCAGCAGCCCCCACCAGAAGATCGGCATCGAATAGCCGGTCAGCGCCACGCCCATCGTCGCCTGGTCGAACCATGATCCGCGCTTGACCGCGGCGAAGATGCCGGCGGGGATGCCGATGAGCACAGCGATGATCAGCGCGATCGTCGCCAGTTCCAGCGTGGCCGGAAACAGCGCCTGGAATTCACCGAGCACCGGCCGCTTGGTGGCGATCGATATGCCGAAGTCGCCGGTCAGGACCCTGCCGATATACTCCAGATACTGGATGACATAAGGCCTGTTATAGCCAAACCGCTCGACAAGCTCCGCGTAGCGTTCGGGACTTACGCCGCGCTCGCCAGCTAGGGCCATGATCGGGTCGCCCGGCAGAAGCCGGACGAAAGCGAACGCCGCCAGCGATATGCCGAACACGGTCGGGATGATTAAGGCGAGCTTGTGGAGGAGATAGCGGAGCATCTTACTTCATAGAACGGCGGCGCCGGAAGTCCAGCGCCGCCGTCCAATTTCTCAGGAGTTACTCGGTGACGTCGACGCCGTCAAACCGATGAATGCCGAGCGGATCCATGACGAAGCCCGAAACCTTCTTGTTCATCGGCATGAAGACCTTGGAATGGGCAATGGTCAGCCACGGCGCCTCACGCTTGAACACGACCTGAGCCTCCTCGTAGATCTTGGTGCGCTCGGCGACATCAGTGGTCGCCTTGCCCTTCTGCAACAGGGCTTCGAACTCCTGGTTGCACCAGATCGCATAGTTGGACTGGCCGATGGCATCGCAGCCGAGCAGGAACAGGAAGTTGTCCGGATCGCCATTGTCGCCGGTCCAGCCGAGCTGGAAGGCGCCGTCACGATCCTTCTGCTTGCCGCGTTCGCGATACTCGGTCCATTCGTAGCTGACGATCTCGGCCTTGACGCCGATCTTGGCGTAGTCGGCCTGGATCAGTTCCGCGACTCTTTGAGCGTTCGGATTGTACGGGCGGCTGACCGGCATTGCCCAGATCTTCATCGAGAGATCCTTGACGCCGGCGTCGGCCAGCATCTTTTTGGCCGCGTCCGGATCGTACGGATCGTCCTTGATGTCCTTGTTATAGGACCACATCGTCGGCGGGATCGGGTTGATGGCCGCCTGGCCAGCGCCCTGATAGACCGCATCGAGAATGGCCTGCTTGTTGACGGCCATGTTGAGGGCCTTGCGGACCTCGACCTTGTCGAAGGGCGGCAGCGTGGTGTTGTAGGCCATGTAGCCGATGTTCAGGCCTTCCTGCTCGTCGACCTTGAGGTTTGGGTCAGCCTGCAGGCCGGCGATGTCGGCCGGCGCCGGGTACGACATGATATCGCATTCGCCTGCTTTCAGCTTCTGCGCGCGCACGGCCGGATCGGTCGTGATGGCGAAGATCAAATCGTCGATCTTCTGGCGGCCGCCATAATAGCCGTCCCATGCCGCATAGCGCACGACCGCATCGACCTGGTAGTCGACGAACTGGAACGGACCGGTGCCGATCGGCTTCTGGGTGAATTGCTGCCTGGTGCCGGCCTTGTCGAGCTGGTCGGCATATTCCTTGGAGACGATCGATGCGAAATCCATGCCGAGGTCCGGCAGGAAAGCGACTTCAGGCTTGTTCAGCACGAACTTCACCGTCAGGTCGTCAACCTTGACGATTTCCTTGAGAAGATCCGGGAAGCCCATGCCGGTGAAATATTCCCAGCCGGTGCCTTCCAGATAGCTGAACCACGGGCTTTCCTTCTTCCACTGGCGTTCGAAGGAGAAGATCACGTCGTCGGCATTGAGGTCGCGCGTCGGCGTGAAATAGTCGGTGGTCTGGAACTTCACGCCGGGCCGAAGCTTGAACGTGTATTCGAGACCGTCGTCGGAAACCGTCCAGCTCTCGGCGAGGCCGGGCGCGATGGTGGTCTTGCCGTGTTCGAACTCGACCAGGCGCGAATAGATAGTGCGCGACGACGCGTCGAAGTCGTTGCCACCGCTCCACGGCGATGGGTCGAAGCCGGCCGGCGACGCCTCCGAGCAGTAGACCAATTGCTTCGCATTGGCCATGCCGCCGAGGACGCTTGCGGCCAGCAACGCGGCCGCAAAAGTCAGTTTCTTTTTCATGGAGGACTCCCTGATGTTCTTCCAAGCCCCTCTTCAGGCTCGCGAAGCGCGCATATAAGCATCGTTTTTCCGGCTTTGGAACACCCCGTTTGCTTACCCCATGGGAAGCAGAATTTAATTCTTCACTTTCATAAAAAGCGAGAATTAAATGTCAATTTCAGCCGATCACGGTATTATTAACGATTGCATTTTTTTATTATCTTTAACGCGACCGATAGCAGGAACCGCGACCTTCGGCCTGTCGTTGGCGCGGAAGGTTTTCTTCCCGTCTTGCCGCAGGGGCAGACTTGCACGGCTGCCGATAGTCGCAATACATAGATGGCATGTTGGATTTCCTGGATGCCGGCAACAGCGGAGGGACGTCTCTGTCATTCGGAGACGACGCGGCGGGCAAGCAGAGACAATAAGAACAACCGAGGGAGGGACAGGTGGCAAAAACACCAAGGACGACGGCACCAGCGAAAGCGAAGGCCAAAGCTGCCGCAAAACCGGCCAGCCCCGACAAGCCAAAATCGCCGCCCACCAAAGCCGTTGCCGCGGTCAAGCCGAAGGCGGCAGCGACAACGGCTTCATCGGGGTCGAAGCCGGGTTCGGCCAGGAGATTGCCGAAAGCGCCTGCCGCTCGATTGCCGGAAAAGCCTTGGCTCAAAAGCTATCCGAAAGTCGTTCCGGCCGAGATCGGCGCCCTGCCCTTCGGCTCCATCGGCGATCTGCTCGCCGACGTCTGCAAGCAGTATGCCGGCAGGCCCGCTTTCACCTGCATGGGCAAGACCATCAGCTATGCGGAAGTCGAGCGGCAATCGGCCGCCTTCGGCGCCTATCTGCAATCGACAGGGTTGCAGAAAGGCGCGCGCGTCGCGCTGATGATGCCGAACGTGCTGCAATATCCGGTGGCGATGATGGCAGTGCTGCGCGCCGGCTATGTCGTGGTCAATATCAACCCGCTCTACACGCCGCGCGAGCTGGAACATCAGCTCAAGGATTCCGGTGCGCAAGCCATCGTCATTCTCGAAAATTTCGCCAACACCTTGCAGGCGGTGATCGCCAAGACGGCGGTCAAGCATGTCGTGGTCGCGGCGATGGGCGACATGCTTGGCGGCCTGAAAGGGACGATCGTCAATTTCGTCGTGCGCCGCGTGAAGAAGATGGTGCCGGGCTGGTCGCTGCCAGGCCATGTCAAGTTCAACGCCGCGTTGAAGGCAGGCGCCAGCGTGAACTTCAAGCCGGTGAAGGTCGCAGCCGACGATATCGCCTTCTTGCAATATACCGGCGGCACCACGGGCATCTCGAAAGGCGCGGTGCTGCTGCACAGCAACGTGCTGGCCAATGTCGCGCAGAACGCGCTTTGGGTCGAAGACGCCTACACGGTCAAGCCGAAACCGGCGCATCTCAATTTCATCTGCGCGCTGCCGCTCTATCATATCTTTGCGCTGACAGTGAACGCGTTTATGGGCATGCAGATGGGCGGCCGGAACATACTCATTCCCAATCCGCGCGACATTCCAGGCTTCGTCAAGGAACTCGGCAAATACCCGATCCACATCTTTCCGGGCCTCAACACGCTGTTCAACGCGCTGCTCAACAATGAGGATTTCCGCAAACTCGACTTCAAGCCGCTGATCCTGACACTAGGTGGCGGCATGGCGGTGCAGAAGGGTGTCGCCGAACGCTGGAAGACGCTCACCGGCTGCCCGGTCACCGAGGGCTACGGGCTTTCGGAAACCTCACCGGTGGCTACCGCCAACACATTCAGCGATGGCAACTTCACCGGCACGATCGGCCTGCCGCTGCCGTCCACCGAGATCGCCATCCGCGATGACGACGGCAATGATTTGCCGCTCGGCGAAGTCGGAGAGATCTGCATCCGCGGACCTCAGGTGATGGCCGGTTACTGGAACCGGCCGGACGAGACCGCCAAGGTGATGACCAAGGATGGTTTCTTCAAGTCGGGCGACATGGGCTTCATGGACGAGCGCGGCTACACCAAGGTCGTCGATCGCAAGAAGGACATGATCCTTGTGTCCGGCTTCAACGTCTATCCGAACGAACTCGAGGAAGTCGTGGCCCTGCATCCGGGCGTCCTAGAAGTTGCGGCGATCGGCGTGCCGGACGAGCATTCAGGCGAAGTGCCGAAGCTGTTCGTCGTCAAGAAGGACCCGTTGCTGACCGCTGAGGTGCTGACTGTCTATTGCCGCGAGAACCTGACCGGCTACAAGCGGCCAAAATACATCGAGTTTCGGACCGAACTGCCGAAGACGCCGGTAGGCAAGATCCTGCGGCGGGCGTTGCGGGAATAGGCACGATTTTGGACGATTGCCTTGCCGGTAGTGAAGCGGTCGACCCGCGTTCCGGCCCTGACCCGGTCGCGTTCATCAGGGCGAACATGCAGCTGCTGCCGGTGCCTTCGCTTCCCGAAATCCGGCTTTACACGGCTCATCCGGGAAGCGGCCTCAGACGGCTCGCCGATCCGGAAGGACAGGGGTTCGAGCCGGAGGGACCGGAAGAAGAAGCGAAAGCCGACGAGAACGAGCTGCAGCCACCCTATTGGGCCTATGCCTGGGCCGGCGGCGCGGTGCTCGCCCGCTATATAATCGACCAGCCGCAGACGGTGGTGGGTCGCCGCGTGCTCGACCTCGGCGCCGGTTCGGGCCTCGTCGGCATCGCCGCGGCAAAGGCTGGCGCCAGCGACGTGATCGCCGCCGAGATCGATCGCAACGGCGTTGCTGCGCTCGGCCTCAATGCCATGGCGAACGGCGTCACGATCACCATTATCGACAATGATATCACCACGGGGCCGCCACCTGCGGTCGACCTCGTTCTCGCGGGTGATGTGTTTTACGGCCGCGAGGTTGCTCGTCGGGTCACCCCGTTTTTCGATCGCTGCCTGGCAGCCGGTATCGAGGTGCTGGTCGGCGATCCCCGTCGCACAGACTTGCCGCTGTCCCGGCTGCGGTTGCTCGCCGAATATCGGGTACCGGATTTCGGCGACGCGAAGGGTGCCGCGAGCAAGCCGAGCGGCGTCTTTCGCTTCGAGCCTGAAGATCGCTAGCGCTAGATCGAAACCCCATCACGCTAAATGAGCGGGATCGCGCCATTGCGGTCGTTCAGTTTCGAAGGATCGCATGACCGATCTGACCCTGAGCAGTGACTGGCTCAATCCCTGATTGGAAGATCCTACTGGACCGCGGCCGGAATCGACCGCAGAGTGGAACGACAGGGGAGGAGGCTGTCGTGACCGACGAGGTGACAATTCGTGAACTCAATGGGCTCGATGAGATGCTGTCGATCTATCCAGTGTTCCGGCAGGGCAACTCGCATCTAGACGAAGCCGCGTTTCGTGAACGACTCTCGGCGATGCTCGCTCAGGGCAGTTACCGCTGCATCGCGGCTTATATCGGCGATCGGCTGGTGGGTCTCTCCGGCTTCTGGACGGGCATTCAGCTTTGGTGCGGGAAGTACATCGAAGCCGACCACGTGGTGGTCGACACGACGCTACGCAGCCTTGGCACAGGCACCAAGCTGATGGCGTGGATCGAGGCGGAGGGCGAGCGGACTGGATGCGCTGTCTTCCGTATTGCCATGGTGCTTGGCAAGGAACGCACGCGCCAGTTTTACGCTCGAAACGGCTTCTTTGATGATGGTCTTCTCATGGTGAAGGCCCTGAGCAGAGGCGCCGCGGAGTTCCCGGAGTATGTATCGCGACCTGCCGAGCCAGGCTTGCGGGTCTAGCGGTTCGCAACCATCCTTTCGGGTGTCCGCTTCTGGCGCAACGTGCCCGTTCTGGCAGATGAGCCAGCGGCAACTTTCCACCCATCTCGACATTGGCGGGAAAGCCCAGGTTGATTTGAGTTTTGCCCCGGCCTTGCCAGTCAGTTGGCCAGTCAGGTCGTCTCCTTGACCCGCGCCGAAAGAAAGTCGGGCAGATCGGCAACCGAATCCAGAATGACGTCGGCGATCTGCGACAGCGATTCCCGCGTGCCGGTGCCGGAGAGCACGCCGATTGCCAGACCGCAGCCGCCGGCCCGCGCCATCTCCAAATCGTGGCGATTGTCGCCGACCATGGCGATCGCGGCCGGCCTCAGGCCGGTCAGGTCGCAGAAGGCAAGGATCGTATCCGGCGCCGGTTTCGGATTGGCCACGGCGTCGTAACCATAGGCGGCGTCGAACAGCTGCGCGACGCCCAGCGTCAGCAATGTCTTTTCCGCGCCGGTGGTCGAATCGTTGGTGGCGACGCCGAGCCGATAGGCTTTCCTGTGAAGAACGCCGAGCGTCTCGACGATGCCCGGCAGCGCCACCGCCATCGCCGAGCCCTGCATGGAGGTGATCTCGTTGAAGCGGGCGACGGCAAGCATCTGGTCTTCGTCGGACAGGCGCGGAAACCAAAGCTCGACGACATCCATGTTGGTGCCGGAGGCAAAGATGGAGTCGGGCTTGAAGCGTTTGGTGGCGAAATCGTAGCCCGCCGCGGCAAGCAGCCTGTCGGCCTTCCAGCGGTCGCCCTCCGACGCATCCATCGCCATGAAATCGGCAACGCCGAGCCATGTCGCATTGAAGTCGACAAGCGTGCCGTCCTTGTCGAACAATATTCCCTTGATTTCGACCAAGCCGCTTACTCCGATCCGCGCAATCGGTGGATGTGTCCCACCAGCCCAGCGGTCGACGCGTCCCGCTTTGCGGCATTCTCCTTGCCTTCCACGACAGGCAGCAGCCCGGTCGCCAGTTCCTTGCCCAGTTCGACACCCCATTGGTCGAAGGAATTGATGTTGAAGAGCGTGCCCTCGACGAAGACGCGGTGCTCATAGAGCGCTATCAGCCGCCCGAACGTATGCGGATCGAGTTGTCTGTAGAGGATCGTCACCGAGGGCCGGTTGCCGGAGAAGACGCGGTGCGGGGCGATCCTGTCGACCTCGGCCGGCGTCATGCCTTTTGCCAGCATCTGCGCGCGTGCTTCCTCAAGCGTGCGGCCCTTCATGAAGGCTTCCGACTGCGCCAGGCAGTTGGCGAGCAAAAGATCGTGGTGATGCTTGAGGCCCGGCTCATGGCCGATTGCCGCGGCTAGGAATTCGACCGGGATGAAATCGGTGCCCTGGTGCAGCAGTTGGAAGAAGGCGTGCTGGCCATTGGTGCCGGGCTCACCCCAGACCAGCGGGCCGGTCGGCGTGGTCACAGCGCCGCCGTCGAGGGTGACGCTCTTGCCGTTCGATTCCATGTCGAGCTGCTGCAGATAGGCCGGCAGCCTGGACAGGCGCTGGTCGTAGGGAATGACGGCGCGAGCGGGGTATTTGCAGATCACCCGATGCCACCAGCCGATCAGCCCCATTAGCGCCGGCAGATTCTTGGCCAGCGGCGCCGTCTGGAAATGTTCGTCCATCGCATGCGCGCCATCGAGAAAAGCGCAAAAATTCTTCGGGCCGACCGCGATCATCACCGGCAGCCCGATCGCGCCCCACACCGAATAGCGGCCGCCGACCCAGTCCCAGAAGCCAAAGACGCGGTCGGACGCGATGCCGAATTTGGCCACCAGGTCCAGCGCCGTCGAGACGGCGGCGAAATGCTTGCCGACCGCTTCCTTGCCGAGCGCCTTCTGCACCCAGTCGCGCGCCGTCTCGGCATTGGTCATCGTCTCGACAGTGGTGAAGGTCTTCGAAGCGATGATGAACAGCGTGGTTTCGGCGGAAAGGCCCTTCAGCGTGTCGTGGATATGGGCGCCGTCGATGTTGGACACGTAATGCGTGCGCGGCCCATCGTGATAGGGCGCCAGCGCCAGCGTTGCCATGGCCGGGCCAAGGTCGGACCCGCCGATGCCGATGTTGACGATGTCGGTGATCTTCTTGCCGGTGGCGCCGGCCGCCTTGCCGGAGCGCACGGCATCGGCGAAGGCGCCCATCGCGTCGAGCACGGCGACGACTTCCGCCTTCACGTCCTGGCCGTCGAGCACGATGCCCTTGCCGTTCAGGTTGCGCAGCGCGGTGTGCAGCACGGCGCGGCCTTCGGTGACATTGATCTTCTTGCCGGAGAACATCGCGGCGCGCCGGCCTTCGAGATCGGCGGCTCCCGCCAGCTTCTCAAGCAGATCCATCGTCTGCGCATCGACCGCGCATTTCGACCAATCGAGCAGTAGGTCGCCGTCGGTGGCGGAGAATTTTTCGAAGCGCTGGGGATCAGCAGCGAAAGCCTCGCGCATGCTGCCTGATTTGGCCGCACGGTGAGCGCGCAGGGCGTCGAGCTGTTTTTGAAAGGACGATTGATCCACTGGCTTGCTCCGAAGTCTTTGATGCCAACATAACAGGCCGGATGTTTCCGGCGCGTGTCGTCGCGGCAAACTATCTAGCCGAAATCCACTGGTTTCAATGCGCAGCGATGACGCACTGCGTCACGCCGGGATGACGCGCAGCGTCACGCCGGGGATGACGCAGTGCGTGACCGGGGGATGCCGCAGCGCAGCGAAGGATCACTGGCGTAAATCCCAACGATCAGAAAAATTGATTGGCGCAACGCCTTGTGCCACCGGTACATTCGACTGGTCCAGCCAAATGAAATAGGCTGGCCATCGAGGAACATTTTCCATGCCACAGCGAAACGACACGGCCATATGGTCCGGCCTGTTCCGGATTTCGGCGGACTCCGGCCAGACCCTGCAGGCGCAGATCCGTCAAGCGATCGTCGCCGCCATCCTCGACCGGCAGATCGCCGCTTCGATGCCGCTTCCGTCCTGCCGGATCCTAGCCGAGAAACTCGGCGTGGCGCGCGGCACCGTGGTGCTGGCCTTCCAGCAGCTCGTCGACCAGGGTTTCCTGGTGGCGCGCGAACGGCGCGGCCATTTCGTCAATCCCGACGTGCTGGCGACCCCGGCGAGGCCGCATCAGAAGGCGCCCGACCAGGCCAACGAGATCGACTGGAAGGCGCGCCGCCAGATCGCGGCCAGCGACATGCCGCCGCCGGCCAAGCACGACAACTGGATCAAGTCGTCCTACCCCTTCGTCTATGGCCAGTTCGATCCGGCACTGTTCCCAACCGCCGAATGGCGCGAGTGCAACCGCATGGCGCTTGCCGTGCTCGAGATCCGCAACTGGGCGTCCGACATGGTCGACCGCGACGATCCGCTCTTGATCGAGCAGATCCAGGCGCGGCTGTTGCCGCGGCGCGGCATCTTCGCCAATCCCGACGAGATTATCGTGACGCTCGGCGCGCAGAACGCGCTTTACATGCTGGCGACGCTGCTGATGACCAAGGGCTCCAAAGTGGCCATGGAAGACCCCGGCTATCCCGACGCACGCTCGATCTTCCGGCTGGCGGGCGCCGACGTCACACCGGTCCCGGTCGACCACTCCGGCATCGTAACCGCTTCTATTCCCAATGATTCCGGCTTCGTCTTCGTGACGCCCAGCCACCATTGCCCGACCATGGTGCCACTGTCGGCGGAGCGCCGGCAGGACCTTTTGGCGCGCGCCAACCGCCACAACCAGATCATCATCGAGGACGGCTATGACAGCCAGCTCCTGGACGAGGCGCCGCAGCAGGCGCTGAAGAGCCTCGACCGTTCCGGCCGGGTCATCTATGTCGGCTCGATGTCGAAGACGCTGGCTCCCGGTCTGCGGCTCGGCTACATCGTCGCCTCGGCCGGGCTGATCTCCGAGCTTCGCGCGCTACGCCGCTTCATGCTGCGTCATCCGCCGGCCAACAACCAGCGCGCCGTCGCGCTGTTCCTATCGCTTGGTCACCATGAGGCGCTGGTGCGGCGGCTATCGAGCGCTTTCGACGAACGGCGCAAGCGTCTGATCCATGCGATTACCGCATTCCTGCCGGAGTGGCGCTCGACCGATTCGGCCGGCGGCGCGTCGCTCTGGCTCGAGGGACCGCGCGGCACCGACTCGCGCGGGCTGGCCGAGGCCGCTGCCTCGCGCAGCGTCATCATCGAGCCTGGCGACCGCTTCTTCGACCGCACCGAAAAGCCGTCGCGCTTCATGCGGCTGGGCATCTCCTCGATCGCGCTGCAGCACATCGAGCCCGGCATCCGCGAACTGGCAACGGCGGCCGGGCGCAGGCCGGCGGCGGCTTGATGCCTCGTCCGGGCTGGGACCGGCCACCGTTCTTTAGCGCTCTGGCATATGCGACGGGACCGTCTGGCTCATAGGCTGTGCCAATGCCGACGGCATAGTTCGAGGCATAAGGGGACGAAGCAGGCCGATGGTGGACCAACCGCCGCCGCCAGCTTCGCAGCTAAAGGTGGAGTGCCTCCATGTCAGTGGCTGTTGAGAAGCCGGATACGCCCTCGGACCAACGTTCGCGGCGTTCCGGCGGGCGTGAAGCGCGCCGCGCCATGCGTGCGGCGCCACTTGCCGACGACATCAAGCCGGTGCGCGCCGGCCTCGAAGGCGGAAGTTACGGGCCGCTCAGCGAAAACGACCGCGAGCGCATCAACGAAGCAGTGCTGACGCTGCTTGAAACGGTCGGCTTCGCCAATGCCATCCCATCCTGCATCGAGGCGTTGACCAAGGCCGGCGCCACTCTCGGCGAGGACGGGCGAATTCGCTTTCCCCGCGCGCTTGTCCTCGACACGATCAAGAAGGCCGCGCGCCACTTCACCTTGCATGGCCAGGATCCCAAGCACGACATGCTGATCCAGGGCAAGCGCGTGCATTACGGCACGGCGGGTGCCGCGGTGCATCTGGTCGATGTCGAGAAGCGCGAATACCGGGAGTCGCTGCTGCAGGACATCTACGACGCTGCCCGCATCGTCGAGGGGCTCGACAACATCCACTTCTTCCAGCGGCCGATGGTGCCGCGCGACATTCCCGATCCGCTCGACATGGATTTCAACACGCTCTACGCCTGTGTGATGGGGACGTCGAAGCATGTCGGCACGTCCTTCACGGTGCGCGAGAACGTCAAGCCGGCGCTCGACATGCTCTACGCGATTGCCGGCGGCGAAGAGAATTTTCGCGCGCGGCCTTTTGTCTCCAATTCGAACTGTTTTGTCGTGCCGCCGATGAAATTCGCCGAGGACGCTTGCGGCGTGCTCGAGGCCTGCGTCGAAGGCGGCATTCCGATCCTGCTGCTGTCCGCCGGCCAGGCGGGTGCCACGGCGCCGGCGGCGATTGCCGGTGCGGTGGTGCAAGCGGTGGCCGAGGTGCTCGCCGGCCTTGTCTATGTCAACGCCATCAAGCCCGGGCATCCGGCGATCTTCGGCACCTGGCCGTTCGTCTCGGACCTCAGGACCGGCGCCATGTCCGGCGGCTCGGCCGAGCAAGCGGTGCTGACCGCAGCCTGCGCCCAGATGGCGCAATTCTACGATCTGCCCGGTGGTTCGGCCGCCGGCATGACGGATTCGAAACTGCCCGATATTCAGTCCGGTTACGAGAAGGGCATCACCGATGTGATGGCCGGTCTTGCAGGCCTCAACCTCGTCTACGAATCGGCCGGCATGCACGCCTCGCTGCTCGGCTTCTGTCTGGAAAGCCTAATCATCGACAACGACATGCTCGGCCATTGCCTGCGCTGCGTGCGCGGCATCGAGGTGACCGATGAGTCGCTGTCGATAGACACCATCGCCGACGTCTGCCTGAAGGGGCCGGGTCACTATCTCGGCAACGAGCAGACGCTGCGGCTGATGCAGACGGAATATTTCTATCCGGCGGTTGGCGATCGCTTTTCGCCGAAGGAGTGGAACGAGAAGGGCAGGCCCGACATCTTGCAGCGGGCAATCATCGAGAAGAAACGCATCCTCGCCGAGCGCTTCCCGCGCCACGTGCCAAAGCTGCTCGACGACAAGCTGCGCGCTCGCTTCGGCAATCTGATCCATCTGCCGCGCAGCGGCATGGGCGGCTGAGGACGCTTCTCGTCAAAAAACTGTCAGAGCCTAATCCATCCCGACAAAAATCGGGATGGGGCTCTACCTTCTGTTTGACCATGACCTTTTCCGAAAACCGGGTTTCCACTTTTCGGGATCATGGTCTAGTCGGCGCTCAAACCGTAGCGCTCGACGACCTCGCTGCTGATCAGCTTGGCATGCAGCGTCATCAGTATAATTTGCGCATCGAGGCTGTCGCCGGCCTCAAGGGCTGCCTCGAGCCGGCGCTCCGCATCCAGCCTATCTTGAAGGCCGTTGGATTGCTCGAACGCTTCCGGCCCAGCAACACAATAGCCAAATAGCTGCGCCACCGGTGGGTAGGCTTGTGGTGGCGGCTCGTCGGGCCAGTGGTCCTTCATCAGATTGACGATGGTGAGCTTTGCTCCCTCCGGCACAAGGGCGGGATGAAGGTCGACGCCGCGCAACGCAGCGTCGAGTTGCCTGAGGTCGCCTGAACGGCCGAACATTCCGAGGAAGCCTAGGGAAGAGCGTCGTCTCGCCATGATGTTCCTTCACCCGAATGCCCGAACCGCAGCGAAGCGCTGGCCGCACGCAGCCGCTATCCGCTCGCTGCCAGCAACAAAACACCGGCGAGGGCCGATCCCGCAAGCGTCGGCAGCATGCCGATCTTCAGCTTCAGAATGGCGATCATGGCAGCGCACGACAGCAGCGCCGCACCCCAGTCGATCGATGAGAGCACCGGCACGTCCATTCCAAGCCCGATGTTGCGCACCTCGCCGAAAATGACGTGCAAGCCGAACCACAGAGCGAGATTCATGATGACGCCGACGACGGCGGCGGTGATCGCGGTCAGCGCCGCCGACAGTGCCTTGTTGCCGCGCAGGGCTTCGATGTAGGGCGCACCGAGGAATATCCAGAAGAAGCAAGGCGTGAACGTGGCCCACAGGGTGAGCATCGCCCCTAGCGATCCGGCAAGCAGTGGGTTCAAGGCTCCGGGCTGGCGGAACGCGGCAAGGAAACCGACGAACTGCAGGACCAGAATGAGCGGACCCGGCGTGGTTTCGGCAAGACCGAGGCCATCGACCATCTCACCGGGCGCGAGCCAGCCGAAGGACTCGACCGCTGCCTGCGCGACATAGGCAAGGACCGCGTAGGCGCCGCCGAAGGTGACGACCGCCATGACGCTGAAGAACCCACCGATCTCAGTCCACACGCTGGCGGATCCGGTGAACGCCCAGATCAGAAGCACAGGCCCCAGCCAGATCGGCAGCCAGATCGCAATGGTGCGCGGCGCATGCCATCGCGTCGGCCTGGTGTGGGCCAGCTCGCCGCGCTCGAACATCAGGTCGACCGCGCCCTTGACGTCGGGAGCATCGCCCTTGCCGTGCGACGCGCCGGAAAAGAGGCCCGGCGCAACACGGTTGCCAATCCAGCCTGCCAGGCCGGCAAGCAGGATGATGAGCGGAAACGGCACGTTCAGCGCATAGATGGCGATGAAGGCGGTGATCGCGATCGACACCATGACCCGGTTCTTGAGGGCACGCCGTCCGATCCGGATCATCGCCTCGATCACGATGGCGAGCACGGCCGCCTTCACCCCGAAAAACAGCGCCTCGACAAGGGGCGCGTCGCCATACAGCGCATAGAGGATGCTCAAGGTGAGCATCACAAGCGCGCCCGGCGCGACGAAGAGGATGCCGGCGACGAGGCCGCCGATCGTCCGGTGCAGCAACCAGCCGATATAGATGGCGAGTTGCTGGGCTTCAGGGCCGGGCAACAGCATGCAGTAGTTCAACGCATGCAGGAAACGCTGCTCGCCGATCCAACGCCGTTCCTCGACCAGTTCCTTGTGCATGAGCGAGATCTGCCCAGCCGGCCCGCCGAAGCTGAGCAGGCCGATTTTCGCCCAGAGCTTTACCCCTTCGCGGAAGGTTGGCGCTGCCGGCGCTTCGACGATCCCGCCAGTTTTGCCAGAAGCCCCCGTTTTGTCAGACGGCATGGCGCTCATGATGGCTTGCTCGCGCTTGGCCAGTTGTGCGTCTCCTCGGTGGCGTCGCGGCACCATCGGAAAAACGCATCGTAGAGCAGCATCCCTGCCTCCAGCTGTTCAAGATCGTCGCGAAACATCCGCGACAGTCCAAGCGAGGCGGCCAGAAATCCGGCCGCCTGGGGAACCAGATCGAGGCTTGCGGTATCGGCTGCGCGCACAATCATGGCCAAGCGGTCGAGCGCCTCGGATTCGAGCCCGAACTCTTCGATCATCGTGTCGAAGGTGCAGTGTTCGCCGCGGTGTGACCAGAACACATTTTCGATGTCGAAAGGCACGGCCTGAAAGCGATCCGCAGCAGCCGGCACTTCGGCCGCTTCAACAAAGAGAAAAACCGCGCTCGGATCGATGAAACGCCGGATCAGCCAGGGGCAGGCGATGCGATCGACCTTCGGGCGGGCCCGCGTCACCCACACGGTGCGGCCCCTTTCGTCGCGGGTAGGCATCTTGCCGGTGCGGACCAAAAGCCCCTTGGCATCGCGCCAGGCCTCGAACCCGCCTTCGAGGGATTCGGCGGCAATGCCCTCATGCCGCAGCCATGCGGCCACGCCTTGCGAGAGCTTCTGCCCTTTTTGGCAGACGACCGCCACTCGGCTGCCGGTGAATTCGGATGCCCAGGTTGGGACGGTTTTGAAATCACGCCGGCTTGAGGCCGGCAGCAGGCGCGGATCGGCGTTGTAATCATCATCGACGCGAACATCGATAATCGTTGGCGCGCCCGGCAGACCAATCAGACGGGACAGTTGCGATACGGTGATAACGGTTGTTGACGGCATGGCGTCCACCTCCTTGAAAGAGAAGCTTGGACGCGAACGTTGGGCTGACGCCTCACGGGGTCGTCGCGATGCACCCCTTGCCATGATCGTGGATTTGTCGCGCCCACTTGTCAAGCGTCATCCCTGGAGCAAAGGATGCTCCGGCTCCGGCGGCCGGCTTGGCGGAACCAGAACATTTCTGGGAGGAAACCCATGAAGAAGACCTATCTCGGCAGTTGCCATTGCGGCGCGGTGCGTTTCGAAGCCGATATCGACCTCGCCGAAGGCATCCGCAAATGCAATTGCAGCTTCTGCTGGAAGCTCGGCTACCGGAAATCCTTCGCAGCCTATGAGGCCGTGAGGGTGACGGATGGCCGCGACCGGATGCGTGAATACAAGGCGACGCCGTCGAACTGGCCGGAGGGCGACATCAACCACTATATGTGCCCGAACTGCGGCGCGAATTTTCTCTCGCGCGGCTTTCTCGACTTCATGGGCGGGAATTTCTGGGCGGTGAACGTCGCCTGCCTCGACGACGTCACCGAAGAGGAACTCGCCGCAGCACCAATCGTTTACGAGGACGGCAAGCGCGACAGGCAGGACCAAGCGCCGGAGATCACCGGTTATTTGTGAGCGGCGGGCTCAGAAAACATCTGACGGCGGCTTGATCGAACCAAGCCGCCGGCCAGCGGAAGGCGCCGGAGGCCGACGTTAGAGCGGTTCATCGTTTCACGGAAACGCCGAACCGCTCTATCTCTTTGTTTTTGCGCAATTCCGGACGGAAAACCGCTTCACACTTTTCCTGGAATTGCTCTAGTGATTGTCCCGCGGCACGCCCTTGGTGTGCGCCACATCCTGATATTTCACCGCCGGCTTCAGCACCATTCCTTCGGAAAACTGGTCGACCATGCCACGCTGGATCTCCTGCCATGGCGTCTGATGCTTGGGGTAGTGATAGCCGCCACTGTTCTGCAGCTCGGCGCGACGGCGCGTGATCTCGTCATCGGTGACGAGAATGTCGGCAGTGCCCTTGCGCAGGTCGATGCGGACGCGGTCGCCGGTCTTCAGCAGCGCCAGCCCGCCGCCTATGGCGGCTTCGGGCGAGGCGTTGAGGATCGACGGCGAGCCCGACGTTCCCGACTGGCGGCCGTCGCCGATGCAGGCCAGCGCGTGGATGCCCTTCTTGATGAGATGGGCCGGCGGCTGCATGTTGACGACTTCGGCGCCGCCCGGATAACCGATCGGGCCGGCGCCACGCATGAACAGGATCGTGTGCTCGTCGATGCCTTGCGCCGGATCATCGATGCGGGCGTGGTAATCTTCGGGACCGTCGAAGACCATGGCGTTGCCTTCGAAGGCCTCAGGGTCCTTCGGGTTCGACAGATAGCGTTCGCGGAATTCGGGCGAGATGCCGCTGGTCTTCATGATCGCCGAATCGAACAGATTACCCCTAAGATTGATGAAGCCGGCATTGGCCTTCAGCGGCTCGGCGACGGTGCGGATGACGTCGAGATTCTCGTTGACGGCCCCACTGCAATTGTCGCCCATCGTCTTGCCGTTGACGGTCATGGCGTCGGGATGGGGCAACAGCCCAGCCTTCATCAGTTCGGCCACGACCGCCGGCACGCCACCGGCATGGTGGTAATCCTCGCCGAGATATTCGCCCGACGGCTGCAGGTTGACGATGAGCGGTATCTTGAGGCCGACCTTCTGCCAGTCGTCATTGTCGAGCGGCACGCCGAGATGGCGGGCGATGGCGTTGAGGTGGATCGGCGCGTTGGTCGAGCCGCCGATGGCCGAATTGACGACGATGGCGTTCTCGAAGGCCTGCCGGGTCATGATGTCGGAGGGCTTCAGATCCTCATGCACCATGTCGACGATACGTTTTCCCGTCTCATAGGCGATCTGGCCGCGCTCGCGATAGGGCGCGGGGATCGCAGCCGAGCCCGGCAGCTGCATGCCGAGCGCCTCGGCCAGCGAATTCATGGTGGTGGCAGTGCCCATTGTGTTGCAATAGCCGGTGGACGGCGCCGAGGAAGCGACGATGTCCATGAACTCGTCATAGCCGATCTCGCCGGCCGACAGGCGCTGGCGCGATTCCCAGACGATCGTTCCGGAGCCGGTGCGCTTGCCCTTGTGCCAGCCATTCAGCATCGGGCCGACCGACAGCGCGATGGCCGGAATGTTGACGGTGGCCGCTGCCATCAGCAGGGCCGGCGTCGTCTTGTCGCAGCCGATGGTGAGCACGACGCCGTCGAGCGGGTAGCCGTAGAGCACTTCGACCAGGCCGAGATAGGCAAGGTTGCGGTCGAGCGCCGCTGTCGGGCGTTTGCCCGTCTCCTGGATCGGGTGGCACGGGAACTCGAAAGGGATGCCGCCCATCGAGACGATGCCCTCGCGCACGCGCTTGGCCAGCTCGATATGATGGCGGTTGCAGGGCGACAGATCCGAACCGGTCTGGGCGATACCGATCAGCGGCTTGCCCGACATCAGTTCGGCACGCGTCAGCCCGTAATTCAGGTAGCGCTCAAGGTAAAGCGCCGTCATCCCCGGGTTGTCGGGATTGTCGAACCACTCCTGCGAGCGAAATTTCTTCTTAGTTGTGGGGGCGACGGCCATCATGGTCTCCGTATTTGTATGACAAATCGATATGACAACGCGCGAGAGCAGGCAAGAGGCACGCGCCATCCGAATCCGGACTTTGGTGCGATAGACATACATCGGCCCCCACGCTAGACCGGATCGGGGTTTGTCAATTTTGAATCCGGGAGATTTTGATGGCTTTGGTGATCGAAGGCGAGGAACGCATCGCCGCACCCCTGCAAAAGGTGTGGGAAGCGCTGAACGACCCGGACGTTCTGAGGCAGACCATTCCGGGCTGTCAGAGCCTCGAAAAGAAGTCGGACACCGAGATGGGAGCGACCGTGGTGCTCAAGATCGGCCCGATCAAGGCTACGTTCAACGGCGGGGGGACGCTC
>NZ_RZTA01000102.1:0-24722 GCF_004023115.1 Mesorhizobium sp. M6A.T.Cr.TU.017.01.1.1 | reverse complement strand
GCACGATGCCCAGCGTCTCGACCAGCTTGGTCTTGGCGAGGCCGGGCACGCCGACCAGCAGCGCATGGCCGCCGGCCAGCAGCGCCACCAGCGTGCGTTCGACAACGCTTTCCTGGCCGAAGATGACGCGGCCGACGCCATCGCGAACCCTGGAAATGTCGGCCAGCGCCGTCTCGGCCTGGTCGATCATATCCTTTTCGCTGATCGGGCTTTCCTTGATCATCACGCTCATGCAGCATCGATCCTTCTCGTTGGAAATACCGGCTTGCACCTTCGACGCCGCAGAATGCCGCGATTCGGCCTCGCATGGCGCCTATCTTTGAACTTAAATCACAGACTTAGGCTGACAAGCGGAACAACAGTGACTATTTCGTGACCATGACAGAACGCGCCGAGGATCGTGAAGAGAGTTTGACGGCCGTCACTGAGGCGCGGGGACTGGAGGCGCTGATCTCGCGTGCCGCCCGCGCAGGTAAGGGGCCGGCGCCGGTGGAGCGCTGGAATCCGGCCTTTTGCGGCGATCTCGACATGGAGATCAGACAGGACGGCACTTGGTTCTACCTGGGCACACCGATCGGCCGCATGCCGCTGGTGCAGCTGTTTTCCTCCGTGCTGCGCAAGGACGAAGACGGCAAGACCTATCTGGTGACGCCGGTGGAAAGGGTCGGCATCCGCGTCGCCGATGCGCCTTTCATCGCCGTCGAGATGGACGTTTGCGGCACCGGCGATGGCCAAGTCATCACCTTCCGCACCAATGTCGGCGATGTGGTCGAGGCCGGGCCGGACCATCCGCTGCGCTTCGTCGACGAGGATGCGACCGGTGGCCTGAAACCCTATGTGCTGGTGCGCGGACGGCTGGAGGCGCTGGTGGCGCGGCCGGTCATGTACGAACTGGTCGAGCATGGCGAAGAGATCGAGGTCGGCGGCAGGAGGATGTTTGCCGTCCGCTCGAAGGGCGCGGTCTATCCGATCATGCCGGCGGAAAAACTGCAGCGGCTGAGCGCGTGATGGGGCAGCGTATGATGGATCAGGTGACGCCGGTGCCGTTTTCCGCCGAGGATTTTCGCGCCCGTGTCGCGGCACAGCCGCTAGCGCATGCCGCAGACGATTACGGCGACCATCGCTTCAATCCCGGCCATCCGCGTTTAAAGCTCGCGAAGGCCCTGCGCGATGCCGCGGTGCTCATCCCGGTGGTCGATCACGGACGCGACGCCACAGTTCTCCTGACCAAACGGGCGGAAAACCTGCGCAACCATTCGGGGCAGGTGGCTTTTCCAGGCGGCACGATCGACCCGACCGACGCGAGCCCGGAGACGGCGGCATTGCGCGAGACGTTCGAGGAGATCGGTCTTGGCCAAGACCGGATCGAGATCATCGGCCGCATGCCCGATTATGTCTCCGGCAGCGGCTATCGCATCGCCCCGGTGTTGGGGATCGTGCAGCCGGGTTTTTCACTGACGCTGAATTCCGAGGAGGTCGACGCCGTCTTCGAGGTGCCGCTGCGCTTCCTGATGGACCCGGCCAACCATGGCCGCGACAGCCGCATGTGGAACGACCTGGAATGGGTCTTCTACGAGATGCCCTATGGCGGCCAGCGCATCTGGGGCGTCACCGCCGGCATCATTCGCACGCTCTATGAAAGGCTCTATACGTGAGCGGCCGGATGTCGCTCGCGGGCAAAGCCGACTGGCTCGGCGAAAAGCACCTGCAGCGCCTGCTGGCGGCGCTGGCGGATGGCGGCGAGGAGGCGCGTGTCGCCGGCGGCGCGGTGCGCAATGCGCTTATCGGCCAGCCGGTCGCCGACGTCGATATCGCCACCACTTGCCTGCCTGATGAAACCATCCGGCGCGCCGAGGCGGCGGGCTTCAAGGCCGTGCCGACCGGCATCGAGCACGGCACCATCACGATTGTCGCCGGCGGCAAACGGTTCGAGGTGACCACGCTGCGCGCCGACATCGAGACCGACGGACGGAGAGCCAAAGTGTCGTTCGGGCGCGACTGGAAGGCCGACGCGCAACGGCGCGATTTCACCATCAACGCACTCTATGCCGAGGCCGACGGCACGGTCGTCGACCTCGTCGGCGGCATCGCCGATATCGAGGCGCGCCGGCTGCGCTTCATCGGCGATCCGGAGGCACGCATCCGCGAGGACTATCTGCGCATCCTGCGCTTTTTCCGCTTCTTCGCCTGGTATGGCGACGGCCGGCCCGATGCCGAAGGACTGAAGGCTTGCGCCCGGCTCAAGGAGGGGCTCAGCCAACTCTCGGTCGAGCGCGTCTGGTCCGAGCTGAAAAAGCTGCTGGCAGCGCCCGATCCATCGCGCGCCTTGCTGTGGATGCGCCAAGCCAGCGTGCTCACCAGCGTTCTGCCGGAGAGCGAGAAATGGGGCATCGATGCGATCCATGCGCTGACCAGGACCGAGAAAGATCTGGGCTGGACGCCGGACCCGCTGCTCAGGCTGGAAGCGATCGTGCCGCCGGATGTCGCGCGGATGAAGACGCTGGCTGAGCGGCTGAGATTCTCCGTCAGCGAAGCCGTCCGTCTCAGGCAGTGGACGCTGACAGCGCCTGTCGCGCCTAAGACGACCGAAGTGGAACTCGCAAAACGGCTCTATCGTGGTGATCGTCAGGGCTTTGTCGATCGCTTGCGGCTGTCGCTTGCTTCGGCTCGAGCCCGCGCGGTCGAGGACAATGACGCGTTGCTCGAAGCCGGCGGCTTCTCGCGCCTGCTGGCCTTCGCCGGAAAATGGAAAAAGCCCGACTTTCCGCTCAAGGGCGCCGATCTGACGACGCTTGGCGCGTCGCCCGGGCCGAAACTCGGCGCAACCTTGAAAAACCTCGAAAACGAGTGGATCGAGTCCGGCTTTGCGCTGGATCGCGGCGCGCTCCTCAATCGCGCCGCAGAAGCACTCGAAAGTTAGAGACCGTTTGGAAACTCTACTCTGGCGGCCATCTGGTGGCGTTTTCTGCGCTTCCGGTGCTCACGGACCCAAATGTCCGCTGCGCTCCGGTTCTCGAAACCACCACCATATGACTCGCCAGAGCGAATTTCGAAACAGTCTCTTAGGTAAATCAGGCCGCGTCGCGGGCCTTTTCGATGCGTGAACGGATCGCTTCGATCATCGTCTCGCGGATGATCGTCTCGCCATGCGTCTCACGCATGTGCTCGACCGCGCGACGCATGATCTCGGCTTCCTCGTCGGCGCGCGTATGCCAGTCACAACCCGGAACGAGCGAGCCGCAGTGGAATTCCTTCATCGGATTTTCTCCCTTTTCCTCCTCGGAGCTCCGCGCATTTGCTTGGGCACGGAAGCTCCAGCACCTTTGATCGACGCATGATCCCTGTCGAAAACCGGTATCGGTATTCGGGTCATGCGCTGGCCGAGCAAGCATAACACGATCGACTGGTTTTGGTTGCGTTAGAGCGCCGCGCGTCCGGAGGACGCGTAAAAGACGCTCTAACATTATTTGTTATCTGCGCATGATCCTTTCCGAAAACCGATTCGGTTTTCGGGGTCATGCGCGAAAGACCGAAAAGGCGGAGCAGCGCTGCTCCTCCCTCTTACGCTACCCCAGAGACAAGACCTCATCTTGCTCCAGCGGGCAGGCCGTCACTTCACGATCCTGACTGCCTCGGCAATTTTGTTGTTGCCGCTCATGTCCCACGAAACGCGGACCTTTTCGCCGGCCTTCAGGCCAGGATCCTTGAAGGCCTTGGGCAGCGTAAAGGTAGATCCGTCATCCAGAACAAGGCTCATGGCCGTTCCATCATAGGTCTTGACCGTGCCCGTGGTGTGCTTGACCGCTGCGAAGGCAGCGCCACCAGAGGCAAGAACGGCAGCAGCCGCAGCCGACATAATAAGCTTGCGCATGGATGCTCTCCTGGAAAATGAGGGCACCTGATTGGGGAGGTGCCCCACTCAATTATGGGCCGTCCGGTCGCGTCGGGTCGCGGTTCTAGAGGAGGTGAGAACCGCCGGCGTTTCCCGGCCCGGAAACGAAAAATAGTCCTGTTTTTTCAAAGGGATATTAGACGAAAAAGATATCCTGTGCGCCACATTCAGCGCCAAAATCAGGCGATTTGGACCTGATTGCGGCTCACGTCCAGCTCACCGAGATTTTACGGCCATTTCACCTCTGGCGGCAGACTGGACAGGATCGAGGCGACGTTGCCGCCTGTCTTCAGCCCGAAGATGGTGCCGCGATCGTGAAGCAAGTTGAATTCGACGTAGCGGCCACGGCGGATCAGCTGTTCGTCGCGGTCGCCGTCGGTCCAGTTGTCGTTGAAATTGGCCCGCACCAGATGTCCGTAAACGACGAGAAAAGCGCGCCCGACATCCTGGACGAAGTTGAAATCGGCGTTCCAGCCGCCTCTGTCCTCGACCGAATGCAGCCAGTCGAAGAAGATGCCGCCGGTGCCGCGCGGTTCGTTGCGGTGCGGGAGATAGAAATACTCGTCGCACCAGGCCCTGAATTTCGCGTGGTCGGCCACCGCCGGATGCTTCTCGCAGGCGAACTGCATGGCACGATGGAAGGCAACCGTGTCCGGGTCTTCCTGTGTGCGGCGACGGTCGAGCACCGGCGTCAGGTCGGCGCCGCCGCCGAACCACTGGCGCGAGGTGACGACCATGCGCGTGTTCATATGCACGGCCGGCACGTTGGGGTTCCACGGGTGCGCGATCAGCGAAATGCCGCTCGCCCAGAATCGCGGGTCCTCCTCGGCGCCCGGCATCTGCTTCCTGAACTCCGGCGAGAACTCGCCATAGACGGTGGAGGTGTGGACCCCGACCTTCTCGAAGACGCGGCCACGCATCATCGACATGATGCCGCCGCCGCCCTTGCCGGCATCACGCTCCCACGGCGTCTTTTCGAAGCGACCGGGCGACCATGAGGCCTGCGGTCCCTGCAGGTCCTGCTCGATCTGCTCGAATGCGGCGCAGATGCGCTCGCGCAACGTCTCGAACCACAGCCGCGCCTTCATCTTCTTCTGCTCGATGTCGGCCGGCAGCCCCGCCGGTATTTCGGGTCGTTGCAAATGCCGTCTCCGGTTGCGGGGCGCACCCCGACAAATGACTCGTCTTTTCCGGCCGCGATCCCTAATCTGTTGGGTGCAAGGGTCAAGTGTGAATGGAGTTCTTTCGTGCGCACTCCGGCAAGACCGCCGCTGGATGGCCTGAAGAAGAGGCTCGACCGTTCGCGCGCCGAGCGCGAGCGCATGCCGCGCGACGGGTTCCTGCGCGAGACCTTCGTGCTGCCACGCTCCGATGCGCGGCTCAAGGCGAAGGAGTGGTTCGAGCGCTTTCCCAAGCAGGCCTACTGGACCGAGATCGAAAGCTGGTTCGAGCGGCCGGGCGACGTCATCGAATTCACCATCAGGCGATTGCCGGCGGCGGACTAGGGTGTGTTGATATTCAGGTGATGCCGGCCTGCAAACGGCGGGTTCCTGCGCTTCCGGTGCTCACGTACCAAAAGTACGCTCCGCTCCGGTTCTCGGAAACCACCGTTTTCGACTCGGCCTGACCTGAATCTCAATACACCCTAGCGCGCGACCAACAACCGCCTTGCTCCCGGGCCTTGGGCGCTCAAGCGGTCTTCCTTGTTCCGCAGCGGGCACTTGTCGATCGACATGCAGCCGCAGCCGATGCAATCGGTCAGCCCGTCGCGCAGCTTCTTCAGCTGGGCAATCTTCTGATCGAGTTGGTCGCGCCAGGCCGTTGAAAGCAGGTTCCAGTCCTCGCGCGTCGGAGTGCGGCCTTCAGGCAGCGATTCAAGTGCGGCACCGATCTCGGCCAGCGAAATGCCGACCTCCTGCGCGATCCTGATGATCGCCACCCGCCTCAGCACGTCGCGGCCGTAGCGCCGCTGGTTGCCTGATGTGCGGTGGCTGCGGATCAGTCCGCGCGCCTCGTAGAAATGCAGCGCCGATACCGCCACCCCGCTTCGCGTCGCCACCTGGCCGACCGTCAGTTCCGTCACAACAGCCATTCGAATTTTCCGCTTGACCTCAAGTTAAGTTGAGCTTGTAACGAAGAAATCCTGGACATGCAAACCGCAGGAGAAGGCGATGTGCGCCTGGGTGAGAATGACAAGAGAGGGTGTGGTCGTCGGCCAGAAAGCGGCTGTATTCGCCGCGCCCACCGACGGCCTGCAAATCCTATCCAAGCTGCCGGATCGCCTCGCCGGCCACCATGGCGACGGAGAGCGCGACGTTGATGCTGCGCGCGGCGCCTTGCATCGGTATGATCAGTCGCGCGTCCGCCGCCTCGTGAACAGAATCCGGCACGCCTGCGGATTCGCGGCCGAACAGAAGGACGTCATCGTCGGCGAAGACGAAATCCGTGTAGGCGGTCGCAGCCTTGGTCGACAGCAGCACCAGCCGCCGCGCTTCGCCTTTGCGCCAGTTCTCGAAGGCGTGCCAGTCGACATGCCGGGTCAGCGCCGCCATTTCGAGATAGTCCATGCCGGCTCGTTTCAGCGCCCGGTCGGAGAGCGGGAAGCCGGCCGGTTCGATGATGTCGACGACGAGACCGAGGCAAGCCGCGAAGCGCAGGATTGTCCCGGTGTTGCCGGCGATATCCGGCTGGTAGAGCGCGATGCGGAGACGGTCGTTCATTTCCGCGCCCTTTTTATCCGTGGCAGATCGGCCACAGGGGGCTCGCGGTTTTGGAAATTGCTGGACTGGCGGGTGGTCATTTTCTGCGAAGTCGGTTATACGCCGGGCATTGTCAACCCGAACCGATGGAGGGGTAATTCATGATGATCATGCACATCCAGCGCCCCTCTTGTGGGCTTACCAGCCTGCCGGCGGTTTCGGTACGACGATTCTCCTGACCTTTTAGACTTCGATCGCACCGATTCTTAGCCGAAACCTTTTTTCGGTCTTCGAAGGAATCCTGCGATGTTTTTCAAGCTGTCGAAGGGGCTGAACGCCCCACCTGAACACGCCTCTGGGCAATCCCTGCCTTTCGCTGGCCATTCGCCCGCGAGCAGGCCGGATTCACCCTTTTATCCGTATTTTCACATGGAGGACGGACCGATGTTCGATCCCTGCAAAATTCCCGGTTCAAGAAGCCTGCACGAGCGCAGGATGGCGACCTGGGCGCTTTTGATCGGCGAAACCTATTCGTCGGCGGTTCACGCCGAGACCCGTCGGCGTCCGCATCGCGGTATGCTGCCGGACGTCGATTTCTCGCGCGCGGTCCCCGACCGCAGCCGGCCGTCGCTGGTGCGCCGGATTATGAGGCTGATCCGCCCTGGCGCAAAAACAGGCGCGAAACTCCGGGTTGTCGACAGGGCGCTGTCAGGATCGTCAAACGAGCCTGTCGGCGAAAAGCCCGCAACACCTTATACTGCGCGAAGCAGGACCGGCGGCCCGGGTGATTCCGGGACGCCGGTCTTTGTCGCCACGCGATCCCATGACGCTACGCGCTCCCAAAGCACTATGCGCTCCCCGGACGCTACGCGCTCTCGCGCCGCGTGAGCGAAAACGAGCATGTGAGACCAAGACAATGTTCCGTTGGTTTGAAAGAAGGCTCGATCCGTTCCCCGCCGAGGAGCCGGTCGAGCCGCCGAAGACGCTGATCGCCTTCTGCGTGCACTATACGCGCGGCGCCTGGCCCTACATCGCTCTCGATGCGGTGCTGGTGACGGCTATCGCCGTCGCCGAGGTTTGGATGTTCGGCTTCATGGGCCGGATCGTCGACTGGCTGTCGGTGCAGAATCGCGAGACGTTCCTGCAGACCGAGGGCTGGAAACTCGCCGGAATGGCCTTCATCGTGGTGTTCGTGCTGCCGGCGACGGTCTGGTTCCATTCGCTCCTCAACCAGCAGACGCTGATGGGCAATTATCCGATGCGTATCCGCTGGCAGGTGCATCGCTACCTGCTCAAGCAGTCGATGAGCTTCTATCAGGACGAGTTCGCCGGACGCATCGCGACCAAGCTGATGCAGACCGCGCTCGCGGTGCGTGAGTGCGTCATCAAGCTCATCGACGTGCTCAATTATATCGTCGTCTATTTCCTCGGCATGCTGTTCATCGTCGGCTCGGCCGACTTGCGGCTGGCGGCACCGCTCGCCGTCTGGCTTGCCGGCTATATCTTGCTTTTGCGCTACTTCATCCCGCGATTGGGCAAGGTCGGCGAGGAGCAGGCCAATGCGCGCTCGACCATGACCGGCCGCGTCGTCGACAGCTACTCCAACATCCAGACGGTCAAGCTGTTCTCGCATGCCCGGCGCGAGGCGTCCTTCGCCAGGGAAGGTATGGCCGGCTTTCTCGATACGGTCTACCGGTCGATGCGGCTGGTGACGCAGCTCTATGGTCTGCTCTACGTCCTCAACTCGCTGCTGTTGTTTTCGGTCACCGCGATCTCGCTGTGGCTGTGGCTCGGCCATGCAGTGACGATCGGCGCCGTAGCCCTGGTCATCGGCCTCGTGCTTCGGCTGTGGGGCATGTCGCAATGGATCATGTGGGAGATGTCCACCCTGTTTGAGAATATCGGCACGGTGCAGGACGGCATCAGCTCGATCTCGCTGCCGCGCCTCGTCGAAGACAGGCCCGGGGCCAAGGACATTGCCGTCACCAAGGGCGAGATCCGTTTCGAGGACATCCGCTTCCACTACGGCAAGCAGAAGGGCATCATCGAGAGCCTGTCGCTGACGGTGAAGCCGGGTGAAAAGGTCGGCATCGTCGGCCGCTCGGGCGCCGGCAAGTCGACGCTGGTCAACCTTCTCTTGCGCTTCTACGACCTCGAAACTGGCCGGATCCTGATCGACGGCCAGGAAATCGCGGCGGTGGCGCAGGATTCGCTGCGCGCCCAAATCGGCATGGTCACCCAGGACACCTCGCTGCTGCATCGTTCGGTGCGCGAGAACATCCTGTATGGCCGGCCGGACGCCAGCAACGAGATGCTGATCGAAGCGGCACGCCGCGCCGAAGCGCTTGATTTCATATCAAGGCTTTCGGACGCCAGTGGCCGCACGGGTTTCGATGCGCATGTCGGCGATCGCGGCGTCAAATTGTCCGGCGGCCAGCGGCAACGCATCGCCATTGCCCGCGTTATGCTGAAGGACGCGCCGATCCTCATTCTCGACGAGGCAACGTCTGCGCTTGATTCCGAGGCCGAGGCGGCCATCCAGGAGAACCTCTACAGGCTCATGCAAGGCAAGACCGTCATCGCCATCGCGCACCGGCTCTCGACTATCGCGGCAATGGACCGGCTCGTCGTCATGGACAAGGGCCGCGTCATCGAAGAAGGTTCGCATGAGGAGCTCGTCGCCAGCGGCGGGCTCTATGCGCAGCTTTGGCAGCGCCAGTCGGGCGGCTTCCTGCTCGACGACGGTGCCGCCGCCAACGATGCCATGGTCAAGGGTCAAGCAGCAGAATGATAGCCGCCGAATGATGATTGCCGTCTATCGCTGGTTCGAGAACTGGGTATATCCATTCAGGGAGCCCGCGGTCCTTCGGCCACCGGTCAGCGTCAGGGGGTTCCTCTGGCACTATGTCGGCCAGGCGAAATTCGCCTTCTTCGCCATGCTTGTCATCGGCGGCATCGCGCCGCTGGTCGAGGCCGGACTGTTCTACTTCGTCGGGCGGCTGGTCGACATTCTCGACCAGCTCCCCGGCGAGCGTAGTTGGGACGCGCTGTGGACTGCCGCCGGTCCCGAACTTGTCTTCATGGCCGCCGTGGTGCTGGTCATCCGTACCATCGTCGTCGGCCTGGCGGCGTTGGTCGACGAGCAGACGATCACGCCCGGCTTCTACAATCTGGTGCGCTGGCAGGCTCACCGCCATGTCTCGCGCCAGTCCTACGCCTTCTTCCAGAACGATTTCGCCGGGCGTATCGCGACAAAAGTCTGGCAGGCGGGGCAGGCGACCGGCGATCTGATGCAAAGCTTCATCGAGGTCGTCTGGTTCATGGTCGTCTATACGGTGACGACGCTGGTGCTGGTCGCCGGCCTCGATCTCAGGCTGGCAGTGCTGGTGGTGATCTGGATCACCGCCTTCGGCTGGCTGGCCAAGCGCTATCTGCCGGCGATCCGCAAGCATGCCGAGGCAACCGCCGAGGCCGGTTCGATGATCACCGGCCGTATCGTCGATTCCTATTCGAATGTGCAGACGCTGAAGCTGTTCTCCGCCGATGGCGACGACCGCTACATCAGGAGCGGTTTCGATATCTATCTCGACGCGCTGCGTCCGTTCACCCGCAGGCTGACCGGCGTGCGCATGGCGCTGACGACACTTTCGGGGATCATGATCACGGCGATCGCCGGTTTTGCCGTCTATCTCTGGGTCGAAGGCTCGATCACAGTCGGCGCCGTCGCCTTCACGCTGTCGCTGGTGCTGCGGCTCAACATGCTGCTCGGCCGGCTGATGATGCAGCTCAACAGCATCCTGCGCAATCTCGGCGTGCTGGAAAACTCCAAGGCGCTGATCTCGCAGCCGCTCGGCCTGACCGATGCGCCCGACGCCAGGGAGCTTGTGGTAGGCGGCGGCCGGATCGACGTGAAGAAGGTCGAGTTCCACTACGGCAAGGGGTTCGGCGTGCTCAACGGCATCGACCTCGTGGTGCGGCCGGGCGAGAAGGTCGGGTTGGTCGGGCCGTCCGGCGCCGGCAAGACAACGCTGGCCAATCTGATCCTGCGCCTCTACGACCTCGAGGCCGGCAAGATCACCATCGACGGCCAGGACGTTTCAGAGGTGACTCAGAACTCGCTGCGCGCCAACATCGGCGTCGTCAGCCAGGATACCGCACTGTTCCATCGCTCGCTTCGCGACAACATCAAGCTCGGCATGCCGGACGCAACCGACGCCGAGGTGATCGCGGTCGCCAAGAAGGCCGAGGCGCACGAGTTCATCCTCGACTTGCGCGACAATCGCGATCGCCAGGGCTACGAGGCCTTCGTCGGCGAGCGCGGCGTGAAATTGTCGGGCGGCCAGCGCCAGCGCGTGGCGATCGCGCGCGTCTTCCTCAAGGACGCGCCGATCCTGATACTCGACGAGGCGACGTCGGCGCTCGATTCCGACATCGAGGCGGCCATCCAGGAGAATCTGGCGAGGCTGATGGAGAACAAGACGGTCATCGCCATCGCGCACCGGCTGTCGACCATCGCGGCCCTCGATCGCCTGGTGGTGCTCGACGGTGGCCGCATCGTCGAACAAGGCACGCATGACGAGCTGGTCGCGCTCGACGGGCTCTATGCGCGGCTGTGGAAGCGGCAGTCCGGCGGCTTCCTGTTCAACGAGGAGAGCGTGCTGGAGGAGACGCGGCCGGCGGAGTAGGGCCAGATTTCAGCAAGAACCGGAGTGGACCATGTCGGTGCGAATGCCATCGAATTTCGGACGGTCGGGAGCGCAGGAGAGCGCGCTCGACCTGCTCGGCAATGAAATCCTCGGCGAAAAGGCGGCGGCGCTCGGCCGCGCCGGCCGGCGCGTGGATGAAACTCTGACGAAGCTGCGTGAGCATGGCGATGACGGCAAACAACGTGCCCGGCTGCTCAAGGACGCGGCGGAGGCCGTCCACGGCTATTTCATCCAGCGCGAATTGTGCGGCTTGCGCAGGCACGACGCGGTGATCCGGGAATACAACATTCCCAAAGCCGTGCTGGCCAGGCTCGGCGCGAAATAGACAATAGTGTTGAAAATCTGACCGAAGACGAAATACCGATTTCGACCCCTTTGCGGACCATCCCTGATGGGAGTTCAAGGGAACGTCGTGACCCGTTGCGGACATTCGCTTGTATATTCGCGAAGGTACGGAATTGACGCCTCCGTGAACGCTACCTCGTTTGGCCCGCAACTACCATCCAATCGTTTGCTTTGGAGGTCAGTCTGGGAACTGACATTTTGCTCCACCGCGGGAGCGAGGCGGGTTTTCTTGCCAAAGTCTCGCAAGCGAGCCTAACTGTCGGGGTTGCTGACAGTCGCAGCGAATTGCGATCCCAAGCTCCGCGACCCGACATCATATACGCGGACCTGCTCATCGAAGCCCTTTAGGTCGCGCGTGCCGAGCGCGGTCATCGGAAACTTGATACCTACTGCGTCCGCTACGAAATGATCGACCAGGATTTGCTGATCGTCAGCCGACGAACACAGGCGTGACGCCAGGTTCACGACGTGGCCAATCGCGGTGTAGTCGACGCGGGATTCATATCCAACTCGGCCCACAGTTGCCCATCCCATTGCGAGACCAATGCCGAAACCGAGCACGGGACCACGCCGACGCCACGACGGGATCAGGCGCTGAACAGCATCCTGCATTTCGATGGCCATCTCGACGGCACGCAGGGCCGGCTCTGCGCACTGTACCGGCGCGTTGACGAGCACCATCAGCCCGTCCGCCGAGAAGCTGGTTAGCGTGGCCTCATGGCGTGTGATGATCGCGCCGAGCGCCTCATAGTACTCAGCCAAGACCTGCATAATGTCCTCGGGCTCGGCGTGCGCCGAGAACGCTGTGAAACCACGCAAATCACAGAAAACAGTGACGACTTCCGCCCGCTGACCGGCAAGCACGCTCTCGTCACCGGAGTTCTCTACAAGCTCAGCGACCTGCGGTGCCAGAAAGCGCTTCAAGCGCGTGATCCGCTCCGAACGATCCCGTGATATGGCGAGTTCTTGCGCCATTTGGTTGAACCGGGCCGCCAGCCGTTCAAGTTCATCTCCAGTGGCAATGTTGATGCGGTGATCGAACTGTCCGGCACCGATTTTGTCGGTTCCCTCCTCCAGCAGACGGATGGGGCCAGTCATCCGTCCGGCAAGCCAATAGGCGAGCGTCGCTGCAAAGACGGTGGCCGCGAGCAGTAGGCCACCGGTTCGCCACAAAGACGCATAGAGGGGTGCAAAAGCCTCTGCCTGCGGCTGCTCGACGAACACAGTCCAGCCAACACTGGGGATCGATGCCATGGTGGTCACGACCGGTTCATTCTCGGCGTTCCGGGCCATGGTCGCTTCGCCGCCTACTGCGGCAATTGCATCCCGCAATCTGCGCAATGCCGCCGCTGTGTTCTCGTCGGTGCCCCGCAACACCTTGCTGATGTTGCGGTGAGCGATGAGGCGGCCTGCCTGGTCGACAACAAATGCTTGACCGCTGCGGCCCACGCGAATTTCGGAAACGACTATCCAGATGAGCTTCAGGTTGATCTCGGCGACGACGATGCTGTTGAACCCCGCCAGGGCCATGGTCATGAACGGTTCGGAGCCATCGCGATAAGTGAGTGGGCCGTACCATGTCCCTGTTGACAAGGCTCCCACGACGGCAGGATCGTCTGAGCGATCCGATCCGCCTTCCATCCTGTTCAAGTCTATGCGGGAGACGTGCAGCCTTTCCACGCCGGCACGGTCGACAACACTGAAGCCGACAATGGCCGGGGCTTGGCGCATTGCCCGCAACATGCCGAGCCGAAGCTGCGCCTTGGTATCTGCGACCCGCGTCTGCCGGATCGTTGAGTTGAGCTGATCCTTGATGCCGTCGAGAAAGCTCTCAATCTTGTCGGCTGCGGATCTCGTCTCGGCCCGCAGCAGGGCACTGAGCATGGTGCGTTGGTCGCGATAGCTGAACCAGGCGTCGCTGATGCCGCCGGCGGCTATCGGAAAAATGACCGCGGTGAACAAAACCAGGAAGTATTTCCGGAATAGCGATCGGCGTACGGGAACGGCTTCGAGAGAGACCGACCCCTTCACACCATCCTCACTCGATGACCTTGTCAGCCAACAGCAACACAGTTTCCGGGAGATCGATCCCGAGTGCATTGGCCGTTTTCAAATTGATCGACATCTCGAATGTCGTCGGATGTTCGATTGGCAGATCGCCTGCCTTTGTGCCTTTCAGGATGCGGTCGACATAGAAAGCAAGGCGATGTCCCATTCCACTATAGTCCGCCGAATAAGCCATTAGACAGCCGGCCTCGGTGAACCAAGGTCCCCAAGCCATCGTCGGCAAACGACGCTCGATCGCGAGTGCGGCGATACGCGTCGACTGATCGGAAAACATGAGGTCAGGGAGGATGAAGACGGCTTGCGCGCCCTCGGCCTTCATGTCCGAGAACGCAGAATCGAGTTCGTCTGGAGCGCTGACCTGATGGATGTTTAAGGCGACGCCAAGTTGGCGGGCCGCGCGCTTTGCGTCCTCTTCGAAAGGTAGATAGGCAACCTCCGGGTTTGCCAGCACACCTACAGTGGCAAGCTTCGGTATTACCTCCATCAAAAGCTCTAGCGGTTTGGCGGCGAGTTCAGTGGCATAGTAGCTGACCCCGGTGACATTGCCGCCGGGCTTTGCGATGTTTTGGGCCAGCCCGCCGGCCACCGGATCACCGCTGATGATAGTGACAATCGGAATTGCTTCGGTGGCTCCGTGGGCGGCATGTGCCGCCGGCTGCGACGTCGTAACGATCAGGTCCACCGGCTGCTGCACCAGCTCTGCCGCGGCGGCCGCTAGGCCACCGTCGTGCTTGCCCGCGCTTCGGCACTCGAAGCTGAGTTCGGTCAGCGTGTGGCCGAGTTCGTCAAGGCCACGCATAAACGTTCCGAGCTCACTAGAATCGGAAGCATACGGCATATCGCAAGGCCACCAAGCGATAAGGCCAATTCGTGGCGTTTGAGTTGAGGGCTCCTGAGCGGTAGCAATGGAAGGTAAGGTCATCGCAAACGCGCTTGCGAGACAGACGTGGTATCGCCATTTCGACTTCATCCGAGCATCCTCCCAGGCCCACGGCATATGGCGATGGGATGGTGAGATCTTAGCCGGCGACGCGCAAACAACTCCCGCTTTGAAGTACCCTGTCCGCGCCCAAGGAGCGACCAAGCAACAGTCCACTCATTCAAAGTTCACGATGATAGCCGATATTGCTGCGGATGGGTAAGCAAATATCGTCTACTAGGACGGCTAGCGCGCCCTGCGGGAGCCTCGAAAAGTGGCAGTTTGGGATCGGCGATCAATGACCGCTTCTGGCGCTGCCTGTGCGTTCCGATCGGCGATACGGAAGGCAGAAAACCATCCAAAGCGGTTGTCTCACCTCGGGTACCAAGCGTCAGATTTTCACCACTAGTTCGACCATGATCTTTTCCGAAAACCGGTTTCCGGTTTTCGCTGACGCGGACCTTCGGTTCGTGATCATGGCCTACTCCAGCCATTCGGTGATGAAGCTGCCGTTTTCGTGGATGTCGATGGTCTCCAACGGGCCTGGGCCGAGATTGGTGAACTTGTGCGGCGTGTTCGGCGGCACGATCAATATCTGGCCAGCCGACGCCTCGATCTGCCGGTCACCGACGGTGAACAGCCCGGTGCCGGCGCGGATGATGAAAATCTCGCAATAGGGATGCATGTGCAGCCGCGGGCCGCCGCCGATCTCCGGCAGATAGTTGAAGATCAGGCAGCTTTTGGAGCCGTAGGCGCCGCACTGCAGCTCGCCTTGCCAATGGTCGGGCCAGCGGTCGGTCGCCCCGGCCCATTTGTCGCGGTCGATGACATGCGCCATGGGCCGAGGATAGACCGAGGCCGGGTCTCCTGTCGAGGCAAACGCAGGCTCCGATTTTGCCGTTGTTTTCCTGTGGTTTCGCCGTCTTCGTCGCCATGCGGTCCGACGCCGAATTGCGTCCCCGCGACAATCTGCCCTTGTGCCTTCACCCGTCTGGACAAAAACAGGCTTCACGCATAAACCGAAGTCCAAATGCCGGAGGAATTCGCTAGCCTGTTCGCCATGCGCTGTCGGGTTGGCGTGAACGAGCGGGGAATAAGGCTCGGCCACCGGCACGGAAGAGGCGAAAGGATCAGGCACCCGTGAGCGCAACCGACATCCAGGATCCCAACCGTCGTGATTTTCTCTACGTCGCCACCGGCATGGCCGCAGTGGTCGGCGCGGGTGCCGTCGCCTGGCCATTCATCGACCAGATGCGCCCGGATGCCTCGACGCTGGCGCTGGCCTCGGTCGAGGTCGACGTCTCTTCGCTGACGCCGGGAACGTCGCTTGTCGTGAAATGGCGCGGCAAGCCGGTGGTCGTGCGCAACCGCACCGAACAAGAGATGAAGGACGGCGAGGCGGTCAATCTGGCCCAGCTCAAGGATCCGCTCGCCCGCAACGCCAATTTGCCGGCCGATGCGCCGGCGACGGACGCCAACCGCACCATGCCGGGCAAGGAGGCTTGGATGGTGATGGTCCAGGTCTGCACCCATCTCGGCTGCATTCCGCTCGGCCAGGAAGGCGAGTTCGGCGGCTGGTTCTGCCCGTGCCACGGTTCGGTATACGACACCGCCGGCCGCGTCCGCGGGGGGCCGGCGCCGGAGAACATGTCGGTGCCGGTGTTCCAGTTTATTTCCGACACCAAGATCCGTATCGGCTGAGGCTAGGGGACATTTCGATGAGCGAGGGACACTCGACCTATACGCCCAAGACCGGTATCGGACGCTGGTTCGACGCCCGCATGCCGCTGCCGCGGCTGGTCTATGACAGCTTCGTCGCCTATCCGGTGCCGCGCAACCTCAACTATGCGTGGACCTTCGGCGGCATCCTGGCGATCATGCTGACGGCGCAGATGCTGACCGGCATCGTGCTGGCCATGCATTATGCGGCGGACAGCACTCTCGCCTTCGATTCGGTCGAGAAGATCATGCGCGACGTGAATTCGGGCTGGCTGTTGCGCTACATGCATTCGAACGGCGCGTCGTTCTTCTTCGTCGCCGTATACATCCACATCTTCCGCGGGCTCTACTACGGTTCGTACAAGGCGCCGCGCGAGCTTCTATGGATCCTCGGCTGCATCATCTACCTGCTGATGATGGCGACGGGCTTCATGGGCTATGTGCTGCCCTGGGGGCAGATGAGCTTCTGGGGCGCGACCGTCATCACCGGCTTCTTCAGCGCCATCCCGCTGGTCGGCGACTGGATTCAGCAGCTTTTGCTCGGCGGCTTCGCTGTCGACAACCCGACGCTGAACCGCTTCTTTTCACTGCACTATCTGCTGCCGTTCATGATCGCCGGCGTCGTCGTGCTGCATATATGGGCGCTGCATGTGGTCGGCCAGTCGAACCCGACCGGCATCGAGGTCAAGTCGAAGACCGATACCGTCGCCTTCACCCCTTACGCGACCATCAAGGACGCGTTCGGGATGCTCGTGTTCCTGTTCATCTTCGCCTATTTCGTCTTCTACCTGCCGAACTTTCTCGGTCACCCCGACAACTACGTAGTCGCCGACCCGCTGAAGACGCCTGCCCATATCGTGCCGGAATGGTACTTCCTGCCGTTCTACGCGATCCTGCGTGCCATCACCTTCAATATCGGGCCGATCAACTCCAAGCTCGGTGGCGTGCTCGCGATGTTCGGCTCCATCGCCATGTTGTTCCTGGTGCCGTGGCTCGACACCTCGAAGGTGCGCTCGGCGGTCTACCGGCCCTGGTACAAGCTGTTCTTCTGGCTGTTCGTGATCGATGCCGTCCTGCTTGGCTGGCTGGGCTCGCAGCCAGCCGAAGGCAGCTATGTCTTCATGGCGCAGATGGCGACATTGTTCTACTTCGCCTTCTTCCTGGTCGTGCTGCCGGTGCTCGGCCTGATCGAGACGCCGCGGCGATTGCCGAATTCGATCACCGAGGCGGTGCTCGAGAAGAACAAGGGCAGTGGTGGCGGACATCCGGCTCGCGCGACAGCCGCACCGGAAACCAAGGGCTGAGCATGATCCCGAAAAGTGGAGACCGGTTTCCGGAAAAGATCATGCTTGAGACGACGACAGCGCGGCAGAGAATCTCAAGGGGATTTGGCATGAAGACGATTCTCACCTCGCTGGCGCTGCTCGGCCTTGTTTTGGCGGGTACCGCGGCCGCGACCACCGGGGCCATCGCCCAGGAGGAGGCGCACAGCGAAGCCCAGCCGACGCATTTCCCGATACACGAGCCCAAGGAGATGGACTGGAGCTTCGCCGGGCCGTTCGGGACCTACGACAAGGCGCAGTTGCAGCGCGGGCTGAAGGTCTACAAGGAAGTCTGCGCGGCCTGCCATTCGATGAAGTTGGTGGCGTTCCGTACGCTGGAAGATCTTGGCTATTCGGAAGCGCAGGTCAAGGCGCTGGCGGCCGAGTACACGATCAATGATGGTCCCAACGATGCCGGCGACATGTTCGATCGTCCCGGCATACCGTCCGACCATTTTCCGGCGCCGTTCCCTAACGATCAGGCAGCAGCGGCCGCCAATGGCGGGGCTGCCCCGCCCGACATGTCGCTGCTGGCCAAGGCGCGCGGCGTCGAGCGCGGCTTTCCGCGTTTCGTCTTCGACATCTTCACGCAATACGCCCAGGGCGGTCCCGACTATATCCACTCGCTGCTGACCGGCTATGACGAGCAGCCGCCGGCAGGCATGGAGATACCGGAAGGCACGCACTACAATCCGTATTTCATAGCCGGCGTGTCGCTGAAGATGCCCAACCCGCTTTCCGACGATCAAGTGACCTATGACGACGGCGCGCCGCAGACGGTCGACCAGTATTCCCGCGACGTGTCGGCCTTCCTGATGTGGGCAGCCGAGCCGCATCTGGAAGCCCGCAAGAAGACCGGCTTTCGCGTGCTGGTCTTCCTGCTGCTGTTCGGCGCGCTGGTCTATCTGACCAAGCGCAAGGTGTGGGCCGGCGTGGCGCACTGAGCTACAGAAGAGCCACGAGATCGAAAGGGCGTCGAAAGGCGCCCTTTTGCATTTCCCTACCGCATCGGCCCGAAAATCGGGAATCGATTTTCGGAAAATATGATGCGTAGATTCAAAGTGTTAGAGCGTACTTTGTGCGTCCAAGTGGACGCACGTCGCTCTAGACCGTCGGCTAAGTCCTTTGCCGGACAATTTTCTTCCAGGGCGCCACATCGCGGTAGCCGTCGCCGGCCGCCCCGGGTTACGATCGGCCCGAGTTCCTTTCACGTCTTCAAGTCGAATCGGACGAATATTTCGGAGAGCCGCCCCATGAAACCTTCGCTCGAAGACACGCTGCTTGCCGCGATCCGCACCATTCCGGACTATCCCAGGCCGGGCATCCTGTTTCGCGACATCACCACGCTGCTCGGCAATGCGCGCGCCTTTCGCCGCGCCATTGATGAGCTGGTGCATCCCTACGCCGGCCAGAAGATCGACAAGATCGCCGGCATCGAGGCGCGCGGCTTCATCCTTGGCGGCGCCATCGCGCACCAGCTCTCGGCCGGCTTCGTGCCGATCCGCAAGAAGGGCAAGCTGCCTTACGAGACGGTGCGCGTCGCTTACAGCCTCGAATATGGGCTGGACGAGATGGAGATGCACAAGGATGGCGTGTCGCCGGGCGAGAAGGTCATCCTCGTCGACGACCTGATCGCCACCGGCGGCACGGCGGAGGCAGCGGTCAAGCTGTTGCGGCAGATCGGCGCCGACATCCTCGCCGCCTGCTTCGTCATCGACCTGCCGGACCTCGGCGGCCGCGAGAAGCTCGAAGCGCTCGGCGTGCCAGTCAGGACGCTGATCGGGTTTGAGGGGCATTGAGAGGCGTGCTTCTTACCCTTCTCCCACAGGGGGAGAAGGAAGAAAGCTCACCCCATCTTCACCAGCACGGCACTTTCGAACTCGATGACCTTGTCGCCGGTCGAATCGAAGGCCTCCGAGCGCAGTGTCAGCAGCCGCCAGCCTGGCCGCGATGCGATGGGGCGGTGGGCAAGCGCGGTGCGGGTGAAGGTCACGGTTTCTCCGGCATAGACGGGCTTCAGCCATTTGAGGTTCTTGAAGCCGGGCGAGGGGCCGAATTCGGGCGCGGGCCCAGCGCCGGCCCAGCGGGCGCCGTTGGCCTCCACGCCGGTCTCGAGGTTCAATTTCATCCAGGTTGCCGCTGTGTGCCAGCCCGAGGCGCACAGGCCGCCGAACACGCTCCTCTTCGCCGCCTCTTCGTCGAGATGGAATATCTGCGGATCGTATTTCCTGGCGAACGCCTTGATCGCCTCGGATTCGAATTTATGCGAACCGAGCGTGACGGTGACGCCGATGCAGAAGAATTCGTCGAGGCTCACGCGTTGGCCCCTCGGGTCAGGAACATGACGGTGTTCTCGAGTTCGAAGACGCCTTCGCCACGCTGGTTGAAAAGCTCGCTGCGCATGGTGACGAGGCCGAGCTGGGGCTTCGATCTGGACAGGCGCTTGGCAAGGACGGTGGTGTTGCCGGTCAACATATCGCCGGCCAGCACCGGCTTTTTCCATTTGACGAGGTCGACACCGGGGGCGCCCTGCGAGGTCGAGTCCAGCAGGAAGGCATCGCACAGCATGCGCATGAACATCGCGCAGGTGTGCCAGCCGGAGGCCGCCAACCCGCCAAGGATGCTGGCCTTGCCCGCCGCCTCGTCGAGATGCATCGGCTGCGCATCGAACTCTTGCGCGAATTCGATGATCTCGGCCGCGCTCACCAGCTTCGTGCCGAGGTCGAGCGAGGCGCCCTCGACGAAATCCTCATAGGCCCAAGTCTTTCCGATCATGGTCTGGCCGGTCATGGTCTGGAATTCTTTCCGGTCATGGTCTGGAATCCGGTTCAAAATTGCACGATCGCCACGGATCGGGGTTCCCGGATGCAGGTGGGACGGGATTTGGTCAAGTAATTTCTGGTGCGCCAGGCCATCGCGCGCCCCACGGAACAGCCAGCGAAACAGAAGGTCCGAAGGCTTTACAACCAGCCGCGGCGGCGGAAATACCAGAAGGGCAGGATCGCCGACAGGATCATCAAGCCGATGGCGAAGGGATAACCGAAATGCCAGCTCAGCTCGGGCATGACATTGAAATTCATGCCGTAGATCGACGCGACCAGCGTTGGCGGCAAGAAGATGACCGCGGCGACGGAGAAGATCTTGATGATGGCGTTCTGCTCGATCGAGATCATGCCGAGCGTCGCGTCGAGCAGGAAGTTGATCTTCTGCGACAGGAAGGTGGCGTGGTCGGCGAGCGACAGCACGTCGCGCGACAAGGTCTTGATGCGCGCGCGGATGTCCTTACTCATCTTGGTCTGGGTCGAGGCGTGGGTGAGGAAGCCGGCGAGCCGCTGCAGCGAGATCAGGCTGTCGCGGATCGAGGAGGCGATGTCCTCCTTGCGGCCGATGGCCTTCAGCAATTCCTGGAAGTCGCGGTTGCGCTTGGAAGCCTTGGTCGAGCGTGCCTCGAAGATGTCGCGCGAGATCGTCTCTATGTCGCGGCCGGCGCGCTCCAGAATGTCGGCGAGGCGGTCGACGATCGCCTCCAGCAGGCCGATCAGGATGGTGTCGCCGCTGGTGCAGCCGGTCGCCACCTTCTCGGCGCGCAGCGGAAAGGTCTTGAAGGCCTTCGGCTCGTGGTAGCGCACGGTGATCAGCCTATTGCCGGCCAGCACGAAGGTGACCGGCGACATTAGCGGATCGTCGGCCTCGGTCTGAGCCGGCAGCGTGGCGGTCATGAAATAGGCGCCGTCCTCGATATAGAGGCGGCTCGAAATCTCGATCTCCTCCATCTCCTCGCGCGTCGGAATGGCAACACCGAGCCAAGTCTCGATGGCCGTTTCCTCTTCCTTGGTAGGGTTCATAAGGTCGGCCCAGACGACCTTGTCGCTGTTTGCCAAGAGATCGTCGGCAACGCGCAGGCGATCATTGTCCACGACGAATGCCTTGATCATCGCCGGGTCTCCCTTGCTGAGGCCAAAAGGATGGGTTCGAGCGGGCGTGTCGTTTCGGATTGCACGGGACAGGCTTTCGACGAAAGCGCGGGCCGGTGCAGACGCCCCTTAGACCGGGCATTGCGGGCAGTCAAGCCACGCGGAAAGGGCCCGTGCGGTCTCTCCCTTCTCCCCTTGTGGGAGAAGGTGGCCGAGCGAAGCTCGGTCGGATGAGGGGTGTTCCAGCTTGGCACCCACAGCGCTCCGGCTAACACCCCTCAACCGTCTTGGCGCTGCACGCCAATCCACCTTCTCCCGCAAAGGGAGCAGGAAGAATGCGCCGTCGGTCAGGTCAGGTGTTGAACTTGAACAGCATGATGTCGCCGTCCTGGACGACATACTCCTTACCTTCGTCGCGCGCCTTGCCGGCTTCCTTGGCGGCCACTTCGCCACCCAGCGCGACGAAGTCGTTGTAGGCGATGGTCTGGGCGCGGATGAAGCCACGCTCGAAATCGGTGTGGATGACGCCTGCCGCTTGCGGCGCCTTGGCGCCCTTGTGCACGGTCCAGGCGCGCGTTTCCTTTGGCCCGACGGTGAAATAGGTGATGAGCTGCAAAAGCTCGTAGCCGGCGCGGATCACCTTGTTCAAGCCTGGCTCCTCAAGGCCCAACGTTGCCAGGAATTCCATTTCCTCGTCGTCGCTGAGCTGCGCGACCTCGGCTTCGATCGCTGCCGAAATCACCACGGTACGGGCGCCTTGCGCGGCAGCCATCTGCTCGACCGCTTTGGTGTGCGAATTGCCGGTGGCGGCGTCGGCCTCTGCGACATTGCAGACATAGAGAACGGGGTGCGACGTCAGCAGGTTCAGCCCCTGCAGGATACGCAGGTCCTCCGCGGAGATACCTTTGAGCAAAATGCGGGCCGGCTTGCCGGCCTGCAGGAGTTCAAGAGCGGCTTCCATCATCGGAAGCACGGTCAACGCCTCCTTGTCCTTGCCGGAAGCGCGCTTGCGGAACTGCACGATGCGGCGCTCGAGGCTGTCGAGGTCGGCGAGCATCAGCTCGGTCTCGACGGTCTCGGCGTCGGCGACGGGATCGATGCGGCCCTCGACATGGGTGATGTCATCATCCTCGAAGCAGCGCAGCACATGGACGATGGCGTCGACCTCGCGGATGTTGGCCAGGAACTGGTTGCCCAGCCCTTCGCCCTTCGAGGCGCCGCGTACCAAGCCGGCGATGTCGACGAAGGAGATGCGGGTCGGGATGATCTCCTTCGACTTGCCGATCGCTGCGATCTTCTGCAGGCGCGGGTCGGGCACCGCCACCTCGCCGGTATTCGGCTCGATGGTGCAGAACGGATAGTTGGCGGCCTGCGCCGCCGCCGTCCTGGTCAGCGCGTTGAAAAGTGTCGACTTGCCGACGTTGGGCAAGCCAACGATGCCGCATTTGAAACCCATTTTTATCCGGTCCTATCGGGAAATCGAAATTTGATGAGGGCTATGGGCGAAAGCGCCGACGATCGTCAAGCCCTCCCGCCCCGATCCGTCGCGAGGCTCAATCCTTGCCGCCGAAGAGCTTCTTCAGCATGGCGGCCATCGGGCCGGTTTGAGGCAGCTTGACCGCCGGCTGCTGCGGTCGCGCCTGACGGACGTGGCTCTGCTGTTTCGACCCTGCGTTTTCGCGTTCAGGCGCAGCACCGGTCTTGCGCTGGACGGCAACGCTGACTTTGTTCATGAAGCCGGGGTCATCACCCCTCACGATCATTTCGGCATGAGCACCGATGGCGTCGAGCAGCGGCTCCAGCCATTCGCGATCGGCCTTGGCGAAATCGCCAAGCACATGATGCTGGACGAATTCCTTGACGCCCGGGTGGCCGACGCCGATGCGCACGCGGCGGTAAGCGTTACCGACATGGCCGTCGATCGAGCGGATGCCGTTGTGACCGCCGGCGCCGCCGCCGGTCTTCACGCGGACCTTGCCGTCGGCGAGGTCGATCTCGTCATAGAAGACTGTGAGCGCCGAGGGGGTGAGCTTGTAGAAGCGCAGCGCTTCGCCGATCGACTGGCCTGAATTGTTCATGAAGGTCTGCGGCTTGATCAGGATGATCTTTTCGCCGGCAAGCGTGCCTTCGGCGATCAGTCCCTGGAACTTCTTCGACCAGGGCGAAAAGGAATGGCGGCGGGCGATTGCGTCCGCCGCCATGAAGCCGACATTGTGCCGGTTGTTGGCGTATTTCGCGCCCGGATTGCCGAGGCCTGCAAACAGCAGCATCGTCACCTCCGGGCGGAAAGGGATTACTTCTCTTCGGCGGCAGGAGCCGCTTCGGGCTCAGCCGCTTCGACCGTCTCTTCTGCCTCCGGCTTCATCGCCGCGGAGCCGGCAATGGTCGCGACGGTGAAGTCGCGGTCGGAGATCACCGGCTTGACGCCGGCCGGCAGCTTGACCGCCGAGATATGGATCGAATCGCCGATATCGGTGCCGGTGAGATCGACGGTGATGAATTCCGGGATCGCATTGGCCGGGCAGTGGAACTCGACTTCGTGACGCACGATGTTGAGCACGCCGCCGCGCTTGATGCCGGGCGACTTGTCCTCGTTGATGAAGTGGACCGGCACGTCGACATTGACTTCGGTGTCCTTGCCGATGCGCAGGAAGTCGACATGGACCGGGAAATCCTTGACCGGGTCGAGCTGGAAGTCCTTGGGCAGGACCTGGATCTTCTTGCCGTCGACATCGATCGTGGCGATCGTGGTCAGGAACCCGCCGCCATGGATCTTGTAGTAGATGTCCTTGTAGGTCAGCGCAATCGCCAGGGGAGGCTGCTTGTCGCCGTAAATTACTGCAGGCACTTTACCGTTGCGGCGAACTGCACGGGCGGACCCCTTACCGACCTGTTCGCGCGCTTCGGCCTTGAGCTCGTAAGTATCGCTCATGGCATTTCCTTTCGCGTTGTTCTGGAGCGTTCGCGGCCGGCGAGATGCCTGGGCCGTAAACGTCGAAAGCCGTCATGGCCTTACATGATCTGGTCCAAAATCTTGTTTGGGATCACGCAGGCCCGGACAGCCTTCCGCCGCGTTGCCTCCAAGGGTGTCTACGCGGGTGGCGGCTCTATAGCCGAAGGCGGGGCGGGGTGCAAGCCG
>NZ_RZTA01000101.1:0-24820 GCF_004023115.1 Mesorhizobium sp. M6A.T.Cr.TU.017.01.1.1 | reverse complement strand
CGATCATACCGATGGCGAGAGCCAGGAACAGGAAGATGAAAAGCGGCAGCGTCATCGTCAGCGCCGGATTGCCGGGATTGAACGGGTCCAGGGTGAAGGCAACCGGATCGCGGTTGGCGACCGCCAGCGCAATCAGGATGACGGCCAGCGGCACGAAGACCACGATGAGCATGAAGCGATTGAACATGGAATTTCCTGTCGAAGGCGGGCTCTACCGAGGGCCGGGCCCTACTGAAAAGGCCGGCGCGTGACCCGCGCGGCGCCTATTTGCCGCTGTTCAGCCTTTCACGCAATTCCTTGCCGGTCTTGAAGAACGGCACCCATTTCTCCTCGACCTCGACGGATTCGCCGGTCCGCGGATTGCGGCCGGTGCGGGCGGGGCGGTTTTTCACCGAGAAAGCGCCGAAACCGCGCAGCTCGACCCGGTTGCCTTCGGCAAGCGCGTCGGTGATCTCGTCGAAAATCGCGCCGACAATGTTTTCGACGTCGCGCAGAAAAAGGTGCGGGTTGCGTGTGGCGATGATCTGCACAAGTTCGGATTTGATCATGAGAAGGCTCCCCGTGAAAACACTGTGGTCAAAATTATGAGGATGATTTTATTTGCTTTTTCACTCGTCTCAAGGGTGCCAGACGGAAACGAGACCGTCAAGAAACAAGCGGTCGGCACCAAGTTCGTGGATGATATCACCGCCATAGTCGGGCAGGCCGAGCGCACTGCCGATGGTTCGCGCCATCGCCTTGGAGAACAGGAAGCCGCCGCTTTCGGTATCCTTCCACTCCACCACCTTGAGCTTGGCATCGACGCCCTTGGTTGCGAGCCAGTCGATCGCTTCGGTCTCGCCGCCGACCGCGTCGATCAATTTATTGGCAAGAGCCTGCCGGCCGGTGAAGATCGAGCCGTCGGCCAGCGCCAGCGCCTCCGGCTTGGTCATGTTGCGGCGTTCGGCGACGATGCCGACGAACCAGTCGTAGCTGTCCAGGATGAGCTTGCGGACCATTGTGCGCTCGTCGTCATTGGTCGGCTTGAAGGGCGATGGCGAGGCTTTCAACGGCGACGATTTCACTTCCTCGAGCTTGATGCCGAGCTTGTCCATAAGGCCGCTGACGTCCGGATACTGGATCAGCACGCCGATCGAGCCGACGATCGACGATTTGCGCGCGACGATATGATCGGCTCCGGTGGCGATCATATAGCCCGCCGATGCGGCCAGCGTGCCGACTTCGGCCACGACCGGCTTCTCGGCGGCCAGCTTGCGCACTTCCTCGTAAATCGATTCGCCCCCGACGGTGGTGCCGCCCGGTGAATCGATCGACAGGATCACAGCTTTCACCCTCGATGATTGACGGATGTCATCCAGCCGTTTGATCAGGTCTTCGTCTTCGGTGATGGTGCCCTCGATCTTGACCTTGGCGATATGGTCGACCGCCGTGCCGGTGAAGTCGTCACCGTAGATCCAGGTCGAAAGGGCAATCAGCCCGGCCGCTGCGACAACAAGCGCTGTGACGCGCCAGAATGTCAGCTTGCGGCGCAAGCGGCGGCGGTCGATCAGGTCGTCGGCTCTCAGTGCCATGGTCAGCCTCATAGTCGGTGGGAGCAGATGCTTTTAAAGCAACCATCCGCGCCCGGCTACCGATTCCTGACGAGCTCGCTCCAAAGACAGGGTGTCGACGTTCGCGAGCCGGCGTTTCAAGTGACATCAAGACCAATCCACAGGCCCTAACGCTGTCCCGCTGTATCTGGTATGACGTGCAAGTTGTGGCGGTTTCATTTTCGTTTGTGCCACAGCAACCGTCACACTTTTGCGGTTTTCCTCCGCTTGTGCTTGCTTGAGGGCGCCGGCATCCCACCTATAGGGTGCTTGGCGGCAGGGGTTTAAAAGAAAGCAGTTATGTTAGCGCGACCGATCGAACCGACCAACACCGAGACGGAGTTGGCCCCCCCGAACGTAGGCCCGACGCGGGTCGACGCCTTCGGCATTGCCCAGCGCCATTCGCGCCGCGTGCGTATCTTGAAGCTGGCGGTGCCGCTGGTCGCTGCCGTGATCGCGGTCGCCTTCCCGGTCTATTCGTATCTCGCGGCGCCTGTCTCGATCCAGGTCCAGGCCGACGGCAGCGCCTTCGCCGATGGCAAGCTGGTGATGGCCAACCCCAAGCTCAACGGGTTCACCAAGCAGAAACTGCCCTATTCCATGACCGCCTTGCGCGCCATACAGGACGTGAGCAAGCAAGGCATCATCGATCTGGAGGGCATCGACGCCAAGCTGCCGATCTCGGCCGACAATGTGGCGGCCGTCAATGCCTCGCGCGGCACCTACAATCGCGATGGCAACACGATGAGCCTGACCAGCGATGTCACCATAACCACCACCGACGGCTTGGAGGCAAAGTTCAAATCGGTCTTTCTCGACATGGGCAAAGGCACTATGAAGACGAGTGATCCGGTCGACGTCAGCCGTGGCGGGTCGCGGATTACCGCAGATTCGATGTCGATCCAGGACAACGGCAAGATCGTGGTTTTCGAGAACAGAGTGCGTGTCAACATCGATCCCGCCAGCTTGAAGGCGGCAGAGGCAATGAGCGGAGCATCCAATGCGGTTCAGTAGTTCGGCACGGCTTGTGGCCGCGGCTTCGGCGTTGCCGGCCCTAGCGCTGGTTTTGGGGCTGGGCTTGGGGATGACGCCGGCTCTGGCGCAGTCCAAGGCCACCAGCCAGCTGTCGGGCCTCAAACTGTCCGGCGACAAGCCCATCCAGATCGAAAGCGACAAGCTCGAGGTTCGCCAGGCGGATAGCGTCGCCGTGTTTACAGGCAATGTAAGCGTCGTCCAGGGTCCGACCGTGCTCAAGGCCGGCAAGATGACGGTCTATTACGTCAAGGATGCCGGCGCTGCCGCCAAGGGCACGGAGGCCGCCGGTGCCGCGATGACCGGCTCGGCCAACATCGACCGCCTGGAGGTCGCCAACAAGGTCTATATCAAATCGGATGACCAAGTCGCCACCGGCGACCGCGGCACTTTCGACATGAAGACGGAAGTGCTGGTGCTTTCAGGCAGCAAGGTCGTGCTTTCGCAAGGCGACAATGTGCTGGTCGGCTGCAAGCTCACCGTGCAGATGAAGAGCGGCCTGGCCCAGGTCGACGCCTGCGGGGGCCGCGTCATGATGTCGATCACGCCGCCGAAGTCGGGAGCGGCGAAGCCCTGATGGCCGACGTAGCATCGCTGATGGCGCGTCTCTCAGGACGCGCCGCCGGCAAACTTGCGGCGCCGGCCACGGTCACTGTCGACACGGTAAAGTTCAAGGGAACCTTGATCGCGAAGGGCCTGACCAAGAGCTACAAGGGCCGCAAAGTCGTCAGCGGCGTGACGATCGGCGTGCGCGCCGGTGAGGCGGTCGGGTTGCTCGGCCCCAACGGCGCCGGCAAGACGACCTGCTTCTACATGGTCACCGGCCTGGTGCCGGTCGACGAAGGCACGATCGAAATCGACGGCTTCGATGTCACCTCGATGCCGATGTACCGCCGTGCCCGCCTCGGCATCGGCTACCTTCCGCAGGAAGCGTCGATCTTTCGCGGCCTGACCGTCGAGCAAAACATCCGTGCCGTGCTCGAAGTGGTCGAAAAGAGCCGCAAGGAGCGCGAACGCAGTCTCGACGAATTGCTCGAGGAGTTTCACATCAGCCATCTGCGCAAGGCCCCGTCGCTGTCGCTTTCCGGCGGCGAGCGGCGGCGCCTAGAAATCGCGCGCGCACTGGCGACCCGACCGGCATACATGTTGCTCGACGAACCTTTCGCCGGCATCGATCCGATCGCCGTCGCCGATATCCAGCAACTCGTGCGCCATCTGACGGCGCGGGGCATCGGCGTGCTCATCACCGATCACAATGTCCGCGAGACGCTCGGCCTGATCGACCGCGCCTACATTATCCATGCCGGCCAGGTGTTGACCCATGGTCGGGCCGACGAAGTTGTCGCAAACCCGGATGTGCGGCGGCTTTATCTCGGTGAAGGATTTACACTCTGAGCGTGAATATTTCTGTCCAAGCGCGCTTTTTGACGCGTGACAGGCCTTTTTCTCCGATTTCTCGTCCGAATAACGCGCCGACAGGCGAGTTTTGATCGCCATCGCCTTGACAAGCAAAAGCCGGGCCAGTTTCTATGCCCAACTCCTTCCGGCAGTCCGGATGCGTAGACAGGGCGTTTAACCGAACCATGGCGTTGGCGGCAAAACTACAGCTACGACAGTCCCAGTCGCTGGTGATGACGCCGCAACTCATGCAGTCGATACGGCTGCTGCAGTTCACCCACATCGAGCTGGAACGGTTCATCGACGACGAAATCGAGCGCAATCCTCTGCTCGAGCGCGCCGAGCCGCAGGACGACGCCGTCAGCGACCAGGCGCAGAAGGTCGACGTCGCGCCGGAAACGGCCCCCGGCGGCGACTGGTTCGAGACGGAAACGGCGTGGAGTGCCGAGGCGATCTCGGAAAAGCTCGATACTTCGCTGGAAAACCTGTTTCCCGACGACCCCGGCACCAGCGAGCGGCTCGGTCCCGACCTGACGGCCCAATGGAAGTCGGCCTCCGGCAATGGTTCCGCGTCCTCGTCCGACGGCTTCGACGTCGCAGACATGGCGGCCGCCGCCATCACGCTGCGCGAGCATGTCGGCGAACAGGTCGCGCTTGCCTTCGCTGACCCGGCAGCACGACTGATCGCCAGCGAACTGGCCGATGGTCTCGACGAGGCCGGCGATAGGCGCGCCGACATGGCCGAGATCGCCGCCCGTCTCGGCACCGACAAAACAGCAGTGACGAATGCGCTCGCTGTCTGCCAAACGTTCGAGCCGGCCGGCATCTTTGCCCGCGACCTCGCCGAATGCCTGTCGCTGCAGCTCGCCGTGCGCGACCGGCTCGACCCGGCGATGAAGGCTTTGATTGCCAATCTCGAACTCCTGGCGCGGCGCGATTTCCAGACCCTGAAACGGATTTGTGGGGTCGACGAGGAGGATCTGCTCGACATGCTGGCCGAGATACGTGCGCTCGATCCGCGCCCAGGGATGGCGTTTTCGGGCGGCGCCAGCGACGCGATCGTCGCCGATGTCGAAGTGCGGGCGGCCAATGACGGGAGCTGGGTGATCGAACTCAACTCTGAAACGCTGCCGCGCGTGCTGGTCGACCATATCTATTTCGCCCAAGTTTCACCGCATGCGAAGAACCAGACGGAAAAGGATTTCCTGGCGGAATGCCTGCAGAATGCCAATTGGCTGACGCGTAGCCTCGACCAGCGGGCGAAGACCATCCTCAAGGTCGCCTCGGAAATCGTGCGCCAGCAAGACGCTTTCCTCGTCCATGGCGTGCGTCACCTGAAGCCGCTCAACCTGCGCACGGTGGCCGATGCCATCGGCATGCACGAATCGACCGTCAGCCGGGTCACCGCCAACAAATACATGCTGACGCCGCGCGGCGTGTTCGAACTGCGCTATTTCTTCACCGCCTCGATCGCTTCGTCGGGTGGCGGCGACGCGCATTCGTCGGAGGCGGTGCGCGACCGCATCAAGCAGTTGATCGACGAGGAGAAAACCGTCGACGTGCTTTCCGACGACGCGATTGTGGATATGTTGCGGGAAAGCGGCGTCGATATCGCCAGGCGCACGGTCGCCAAGTATCGGGAGGGCATGAATATTCCCTCGTCGGTGCAGAGACGGCGTGAAAAACGCGCCTTGGCCAGCGCCGGGCGGTGATCTCCGACGGAATTTCCACAGCTTTTGCGCTTCATTGACAAGCCGCAACGAAGTGGCTAGAAGCCCGCCCGCATGAGACGGGCTACTGCCCGCATGCGGATGGTCCGTCGCGACGTTGGCCACGGGACGGTCAAAGAAGGCGGCTTGTGATCAACCGGAAAGTTCGGATTTAAAATCGGCGCAAGTGACGCCGCAAAGCTTGTGCGCACAGATCACGGGTATAAACTCGGGACAGTTTGAAGCCTGAGCAAGGAAGGTCAGTTTTCAGATGACACTGCGCATATCAGGAAAACACATGGATATCGGCGATGCGTTCCGTACGCGCATCAACGACCGTGTCGGGGAAGTGATCGGGAAATATTTCGATCGGGGCTTTTCAGGTCAAATCGTAGTCGTCAAATCGGGATCGCGCTACACGGCCGATTGCATGATCCGGCTGGATTCCGGCGCTTCGCTGCAGGCGACCGGTGAAGCCCAGGACCCGACGCTCGCTTTCGAGGCCTCGGCGGATCGCCTTGAAACCCGCCTTCGGCGCTACAAGCGTCGGCTGAAGTCACATAATTTAGGCAATGCCAATGGCGAGCTCACCGACATCGCCTATACGGTGATGGCGCCGCTTGCCGACGATGATGAGGAAATACCGGAGAATTTCGCGCCAGCCATCGTTGCCGAATCAACCATGACGCTGCGGACCATGTCGGTGGCGTCAGCCGTGATCGAGCTCGACACCAAGGACACCCCGGTCCTCGTCTTTCGCAATGCCGGAAACGAGCATCTCAATATCGTCTATCGTCGGCCGGACGGAAATATCGGCTGGATCGACCCATCTACGACCAAAGTCGCGCAGGGATGACGACCCAGGGTCGCACAGAGATGACGACCCAGGGTCGCACAAAGATGACGACCCAAGGTCGCACAGAGATGACGACCCAGGCCGCACTGGGATAAGGAACCAGCCGCACGCGAGAGTGAGGACTGGCGACGGCAGGCGAACAAGGGATTTCAAGTATGGATCTGAGCGATCTTATCAACGTTCCGGCGATTTTGCCGGCGTTGAAGGCGAACTCCAAGAAGCAACTGCTGCAAATGCTGTCCGAAAGGGCGGCGGCGATTTCCGGCATTCCGGAACGGGAGGTGTTCGACACCATCCTGCAGCGTGAACGGCTGGGCTCGACCGGTGTCGGCAACGGCATCGCCATTCCGCATGGCAAGCTGGCCGGGGTGAAGCGGATCGCCGGCGTTTTCGCCCGGCTGGAGACGCCGGTCGATTTCGAGGCGCTGGACGACCAGCCGGTCGATCTGGTGTTCCTGCTTTTGGCGCCCGAAGGCGCCGGCGCCGATCACCTCAAGGCGCTGTCGCGTATCGCGCGGGTGCTGCGCGACGCCGACACGGTGGCCAAGATCAGGGGCACCCGCGACGCCGCAGCGATCCACGCGCTTTTATCGGATACACAGGCCTCGCACGCGGCCTGAGCTTTTTTTGATCAGATCCGTTGAAGGGCCGCCGTGGGCGGCCCTGTCCGTTCCAACCAGATCGCTGTGCCGTATTGTTAATTTAGTGGATGGCGACGGGGGTCAGGTCGTTTTCCAGGGCGCCGGCCAGCGCCCGGTCGCGAGCGTCCGAAAGCAGGATCGGCTGGCCATTGGCGGCAAACAGGGCCCACAGTTCCAGGCCGGGCGCGATTTCGCCGAGGCCCGGGAAACGGCCGCGCAGATCGTCGCTCGACACTTTCCTGAGATAGGCGACCGTGCCTTCGCCGAGATGAGCGAATTCGCCGCTGGTCATGATGAGATTTTCGTCAGTTCTGGTCATTTAAGCCTCCTTGGCGCGAGGACGCCACTCAAGGCCGCCTCGCATGAGAGCCATCGGCAAAAGTCAGTCTTTCACCGATATGTTTATTTTCCGTACCAGCCGTTCGGACTCGGGCCGATCGAGATCGATCGACAAAAGGCCGTTCTTCAGCTCCGCCGCGATCACCCGCATGCCGTCGGCCAGCACGAAACAGCGCTGGAACTGGCGCGCGGCAATGCCGCGATGAAGAAATTCGCGCTCGGTATCGTCGTTCTGACGGCCGCGCACGACCAACTGGTTTTCCTCCGTGGTCACATCGAGATCGTTTTCAGCGAAACCGGCGACAGCGAGCGTGATACGCAGCCTTTCGGCCTTGCCGTCGGCACCGCTGAGGCGCTCGATGTTATAGGGAGGGTAGCTGTCACCTGACTTCGCCAGACGTTCCAGGGTCTTTTCCATGGCGTCGAAACCCAGAAGAAGCGGGCTGGAGAAAGGCGTCATTCGGCTCATGTTACACTGTCCTCTCAAGAGCGACATAAAGCGGAAAAACCCGGATGGCATTTTTCCCGATGGTCTTGATATGGTCCGCCCCGCGGTCAAGTTCAAGCCGTCGAAAGCCCCGCCCAAAAAGACTCCCCAAACAAGGAATTGAAATGCCCCAATCCCGCAAGATCATCATCGACACGGATCCCGGCCAGGATGACGCCGTCGCCATATTGCTGGCACTCGGCAGCGCCGAGCTGGAGATCGTCGGTATGACCGCCGTTGCCGGCAACGTGCCGCTGAGGCTCACCGAAAAGAATGCACGCAAGATCTGCGAACTGGCCGGCAGGCCTGACATCAAGGTCTATGCGGGCGCCATCCGGCCGCTGGCGCGCGAACTGGTCACCGCCGAGGAGGTGCATGGCGAGACCGGCCTCAACGGACCGCAATTGCCCGAGCCGACAATGAAGCTGCAGGACCAGTATGCGGTCGATTTCATCGTCGAGACGCTGATGAAGGAAGAGAGCGGCACGATCACGCTCTGCGCGCTCGGACCGCTCACCAACATCGCGCTGGCGCTGATCCGCGAGCCGAAGATCGCGCCGCGCATCAAGGAAATCGTGCTGATGGGCGGCGGCTTCTTCGAAGGCGGCAATGTCACCCCGACCGCCGAATTCAACATCTATGTCGACCCCCATGCCGCCGATGTCGTGTTCAAATCAGGCATCCCGATCGTCATGATGCCGCTCGACGCTACCCATAAGGCGCTGACCACGGCCAAGCGCACCCAGGCCTTCCGCAAGCTCGGCACCAGGGTCGGCACGGCCACGGCGGAGATGCTGGAATTCTTCGAGCGCTTCGATGAGGAGAAGTACGGCACCGATGGCGGCCCGCTGCACGACCCTTGCGTCATTGCCTATCTGTTGAAGCCGGAACTGTTCGGGGGCCGCGACTGCAACGTCACCGTGGAAACCGCCTCCGAGCTCACCATGGGCATGACCGTGATCGACTGGTGGGGCGTGACCAAGCGGCCGAAGAACGCCATGGTGATGCGGGACATCGACCATGATGCGTTTTTCGCGCTGCTGCTGGAAAGGCTGGGGCGGCTGTGAAAGCCTCCTTCTCCCCGTTCACGGGGAGAAGTCCCGGCAGGGGGATGAGGGGCGGCGCACCCGTCGGTATTTTTGCTTGCAACCTTGGAGCTGCCCCTCACCCGGTCGCTGCGCGACCACCCTCTCCCCGTAAACGGGGCGAGGGAAGGGCTCTCACTTCGCCTTTGAAAACGCCAGCCACAACCCGCCGCCAACCAGGAAACTGCCGCTGATCCGCGACAGCAGCTTGACGCGGCCGGCCGACAACAGGCGTCCGGCGCGGCCGGCGGCGAGCGCGAAGGTCGAATCCGACACGGCGGCGAAGATCAGGGCGGTGAGACCCATGACGACGATCTGCAATGTGTAGTTGCCTTCAGGGGCGATGAACTGCGGAAAGAAGGCGCCGAAGAACACCAGCGTCTTGGGATTGCTGATCGCTACCAGCAGGCCCTGCAGGAAGAAGCCGCCGCGCGGCGTCTTCGCCGATCCGTCGGCGTTCAGCTTGCCCTTCGAGCGGAACATCTGCACGCCCATCCAGATCAGATAGGCGGCGCCGATCAGCCTGACCCACTCGAACCAATGGCCCATGCCCGCGATCAATGAGGTCAATCCGATGCCGACAATGGCGATCATGATGGCCAGCCCGGCCTGTGTGCCGGCGACGTTGGCGAGGCCGGCGCGGGAGCCATGGCGGATGCTGTTGGCGATGATCAGCGTGACCGTCGGTCCGGGCACCAGGACAATGACGATGCAGGCAACGACATAGGTAGCGTAGAGTTCCAGCGACATGGTTTTCCTCGACAATATACGGCTTTGCGACGCGGCCGACCGTGATCAATGCATGACAGCAACGACGGTGCAAGCCGGCAGCATATGTCGCTGGCAGCCTTGACCTGGATTTAGGCTCCGGCCGGCCACGGCAGCGTCACCTCGTAGGCCGCCGCTGCTCTCAGCACGGCCATGTCGCCGCGCGGCCGCCCGATCAATTGCATGCCCATCGGCCTGCCTCTGGCATCGAAGCCCGCCGGTACGTTGACCGCAGGGCAGCCGCCCAGCGTGGCGAGCGCTGAAACCTGCATCCAGCGGTGATAGCTGTCCATGGCACGCCCGGCCACTTGTGTCGGCCAGTGGGTGGAGACTTCGAAGGGGAAGACCTGCGCGGTCGGCAGCGCAATGAGGTCGAAGCGGTCGAAGAGCGACAGCAGGGTTTTGTGCCACGACGAGCGCCTCACCGTGGCAGCGTGGATCTGCGGCGCCGTGAGGCGCAGCGCATGTTCCACCTCCCACACGGCCTCCGGCTTCAGAAGACTGCGTTTCAAGGGATCGTCGTAATGCGCCTTGAGCGCACAACCGCTGCTCGCCTGGCGCAGCGTCACAAAGGCCTGCCATAGCGCTTCGAAGTCGAAATCCGGCACCAGCGCTTCGGTCTGAAAGGATATGTTGGCGAAGCGGCCGAGAGCGGCCTCGCAAAGATCAAGGATGCCGGGTTCAACCGGCAGATGGCCGCCAAGATCGCCGAACCAGGCGATGCGGCCGCCGGCCGCCGCCGTTTGCAGCCCTTCGAGGAACGAGCCGTGCTTGTGATGTGAGAGCGGCGCGCGAGGGTCGTAGCCGGCCTGCTCGTCTAGCAGCAGCGCCATGTCGCGCACGCTGCGGCCCATCGGCCCTTCGACGCCCATCTGTGCGTGAAAGACGTCGAGGTCCGGGCCCGCCGGGACCAGTCCTTGCGACGGGCGAAAGCCAAAGACATTGTTGTAGGCGGCCGGGTTGCGCAGCGAGCCGCCAAAGTCGCTGCCGTCGGCGACAGGCACCATGTCGAGCGCCAGCGCGACCGCCGCGCCGCCGCTCGAACCGCCGGCGGTCAAGGCTGGGTCGAAAGCGTTGAGCGTCGGGCCGAACACGGCGTTGTAAGTGTTGGAGCCAAGCCCGAATTCGGGAACATTGGTCTTGCCAATGATGATGGCGCCGGCCTTGCGGACGCGTTCGACGAAGAAATCATCCTCTTGCGGCACGAAATCGGCGAAGATCGGCGAGCCGAAGCTGGTCCTGAGGCCCTTGGTCTGCGCGAGATCCTTGATGGCGATTGGCAGGCCGAACAGGGGGCCGGAATGCCCTGCATGCGCCAGATGGGCGTCTGCCTGATCGGCCTCGCGCAAGATGTCGGCACGGTCGCGCAGCGAGACGATGGCGTTGACCAGCGGATTCACTGCGTCGATCCGGTCGAGGAATGCCGTCACCACCTCGCGGACGGAAAGCTGACGGCGCCGGATCGCGCCGGCAAGGTCCACGGCGGACAGGCGGCAGATATCGCCGGCAGGCGGCACGGCGTGTTTTGTGGCAGGACGCATGGCTCTCACCTAGCTGGCGGATTTTTGTAGCGCCGCGTCGACTTCCTTCGCCTGCGGGATCGACGGCTGGGCGCCGGGCTTCAGGCAAGCGAGCGAACCAGCGGCTGCAGCACGGGCGAGCGCCTGTTCGAGCAGCAGGCCGGACGACAGGCCGGCGGCGAAATAGCCGCAAAACGTGTCGCCGGCGCCGACCGTGTCGACCGGAGTGATCTTCAGCGCCGGAACCATCAGAAGATCGGCTGGCGTGGCAGCCAGAACGCCGTCACCGCCGAGCGTGACGACGATTGTGCGGCCGGTCTTCCCGGCGTAATCGCGCATCCGCGCCGGGCGATCGCGACCGCTCAGCGACAGCGCCTCGCCATAGAGATCGAATTCGGTTTCGTTGGCGACGACATAGTCGGCCTTGCCGAGGAAGGCGGTCGCCTCTGCACGGAAGGGTGCCGTGTTGAGCACGGTGATCGCGCCTGCCGCCCGTGCCGCGTCCAGTGCGGCATCGACGGTGTGCAGCGGGATCTCCTGCTGCAAGAGCACGACATCGCCCTTTTTCATGAAAGCCTTGGAAAGATCGCCCGTCACGACCGAATCATTGGCGCCCGGCACCACGGCAATGACGTTCTCGCCGTCGTCGGCGACCATGATCAATGCCGTGCCGGTCGAGGCGAATGTTTCACCGACACCAGACAGGTCGATCTTGCCGTCCCGCAGCAGCGCCAGCGCTTCAGTGGCGAAGTTGTCCTTGCCGACGGCGCCGACCATGCGCACCTTGGCGCCGGCGCGTGCGGCGGCCAGCGCCTGGTTGGCGCCCTTGCCGCCAGGTGCGGTGGTGAAGCCGGAGCCCCGAACCGTCTCACCCGGTGCGGGCAAGCGGTCGACATTGGCGATAAGGTCGAGGTTGATCGAGCCGACAACGATTATCAAGTGGTGCCTCCCTGCTGACTGCGCGGGAAGCTAGCCCGGAAGACAGCTGCTTTCCAGAGCGGGCAGTCATTTCGCGGGTTAACGAAAAACACCGGCGAAAGCGTCTCGCCGGTGTCGCAAGGTCTGTTTGGGTATCAGCGCACGAGGCCGTGAACTATTTCAAGGCGCGACCTGTCCCGCTTCCCAGCCAAGGATGGCGCGTTTGCGGGTCAGGCCCCAGTGGTAGCCGGTGAGCGCGCCGGACTTGCCGAGAGCCCGGTGGCACGGCACCACGAACGACATCGGATTGGCACCGACCGCGGCACCCACCGCCCGGCTGGCGCTCGGTGCGCCGATGCGGGCGGCGATCGAGGAATAGGTGCAGGCCTTGCCCATCGGGATGCGCAGCAGGGCTTCCCAGACGCGAACCTGGAAGTCGGTGCCGATCATGACGACGCGCAGCGGCTGGTCGGCGCGCCACAGCGCCGGATCGAAGACGCGCGCGGCATAGGGCGCCGTCGCAGCCATGTCCTCGACATAGTTTGCGTTCGGCCAGCGGCTGGACATGTCGGCGAAGGCCGCACGCTCGCCGCCGGCATCGTTGAAGGCGAGGCCGGCAAGCCCGCGGTCGGTGACCATGATCAGGGCGATGCCGAATGGCGAGATATGATAGCCGTAGCGGATCGTCAGCCCGGCGCCGCGCGTCTTGTAGTCGCCCGGCGACATCGCCTCGTGGGTGACGAAAAGGTCGTGCAACCGTCCGGGACCTGACATGCCGACCTCGAAAGAAGCTTCGAGCAGCGGCATGCCGGAATCGAGCAGTTTGCGCGCGTGGTCGAGCGTGACGGCCTGCAAGAAGGCCTTGGGCGACAGGCCGGCCCAGCGGGTGAACAGCTTCTGCAGCCCGGTCGGCGTCTCGCCAACCTCCTCGGCCAGTATTTCGAGCGACGGCTGGTCACGGTAGTCAAGGCTGATCTTCTCGATCGCGCGCCGAACAACTTCGTAGTCACCGCCTTCGGGCGTGATGTCTTTCTTCAGAATAGCGGTCTGTGCGTTCATAGGACTGTCTCCTTGACGCGAATATCGTCCTTCGCGGCGCCGATCACCACCCGAAACTTGCCTTCTTTCCGCACATCCCCAGATAGAGTTGGCTTCGGGAAAGGAGCCGATGATGGCTGGCGAAAAGGTGCATCTCACCAAGGAGAAGGAGACGCTGCTGATCACCGTCTATCGCAAGGCACCGGAGAACCGGTTGCCTCAATCGCTGCTGAAAAATCATTTCGCGGACGAGGCGGTTTCGCTCACATCTAGCGTGCCTTGGCGGTCGCCAGGGCACGCGAAAAGGCTGACGCAAAGCTCTCGCGGTCGTCGGGATTGAGGAAGCCGCCGATCGGCACATTCTGGCCTTGCGCTTCAACCGCCATTCTGGTGATGCCGATCTCGGCGTGGCGGGCGACCGAAAAACGCGCCCAGAACGGATTGAAGCGATGCGCTTCCGATTTTCCTGATGGCGCCGTCTTTCGGATGTCGAGACTGGTGCGTGAGACCGACACCTCCTCGCAGGCGCGGGCGGCACGATAATTGGCGCGAAAGGCGATGTAGACGGCGATGACGTCGAGACCGAGGAAGCCGAACACCGGCCAGGCGCCGCGCGACAGGAAAAACGCTCCGGTGACCAACGAGCCGAACAGCAGAGCGCCCATCAGGATGGCAAAGCCGGTTTTGCCGAGCGACCGATGCGGTATCAGCAACGCCTGGAAGAATGGCTCGTCGGCCTGAAATGAGGCGTTTGTGTCGCTCATGGCGGGATATTATAGGAAGGGGATGGCGAACCCCAAGTCCAAAAATTCCTCCACACCCAAAAACGACCTGCCCCGCGGCCGACGCGACGGCCCAACTGCCAAGCCGCGTGCCCGGCCGGTGCGGTCCCATTCGCTCTACAGCCCGGCCGAGGTGCACGAGATTTTCCGACGCTTTTCCGTTCAGCGGCCCGAGCCGAAGGGCGAGCTCGAACATATCAACGCATTCACGCTGCTGGTGGCAGTGGTGCTTTCGGCACAGGCGACCGACGTCGGCGTCAACAAAGCGACGCGGGCGCTGTTCAAGGTCGCCGACACGCCGCAAAAGATGCTGGCGCTCGGCGAAGCCAAGGTCGGCGACTATATCCGCACCATCGGGCTTTGGCGCAACAAGGCGAAGAACGTCATTGCACTGTCGGAAGCGCTGATCCGCGATCATGGCGGCGAGGTGCCTGATGACCGCGACGAACTGGTCAAGCTGCCGGGCGTCGGACGCAAGACCGCCAATGTCGTGCTCAACATGGCCTTCGGCCAGCATACGATGGCGGTCGACACACACATCTTCCGCATCGGCAACCGGCTCGGGCTGGCGCCCGGCAAGACGCCGGAACAGGTCGAGCAGGGGCTGTTGAGGATCATTCCGGACGAATATATGCGCCACGCCCATCACTGGCTGATCCTGCATGGCCGCTACGTCTGCAAGGCGCGCAAGCCGGATTGTCCGGTCTGCGTCATCGCCGATATCTGCAAGGCTGACGAAAAGACGAACGATGTGCCGGCGCCGCTGGTCGAGATTGCGCCACTCGAACCGGTAGGCGAAATTCAGTAGCCGTAGCCGCGCGCCATCGCCGCCGCGAAGACCGGGATCAGCAGGAAGATGAACGCTTCGGCGCGGACATAAGTTCGAACGGATGCAAGTTGCGCAGCAGGCACCTGGAAGCCGGGGCTGGCCGAGGCCTGCCTGCTCCAGGAGCCGAAGCGGACCGTCGGGACGATCGACAACAGGCCGACGATGACGAAGGTCGCCATCTTTGCCCAGAACACCCAGTTGTAGACGTAAAACTCCCAACCCTTCAGGCCGTAGATGACGCGGGCGATGCCGACGATGATGATCAGCATGGCGATGATGCCATAGTGGCGATCGATGCCGACAAGCCGCCGGAGCGTCGCGGCGGGCAGATCGCCGCGGATCAGGACAAATTCGGCGCCGATGATGCCTGCCAGTGAAAACACCAGCAGATGATGAAAGATGGCAAGCAGAAGGTCGGTGGTATCCATGCCCTTTTCCCTCCGTCGGATGGCACAGCGGACGCTGAATCAGCTGCTGTGAAAAGTAGCACCGCTGGGCAGGATTCACATTGGGCTGGAAGATGATCTGCACAGGCTTTGGCTCTTGTTTGGTGCAGGCGATTTGGATCTCTGTCGCATGTCGTTATCCCCAAAACCGCCGAGCAGTCTTGGGCGACATGCACTAAGCACATAGGCAACCGCAACCGAAGGCATGACACATGGGTAATCCACAGGCGCTCGTCGCTCCCGTCATTGAAACCCCGCGCACCGTGCTGCGGCCGCACCGGCTCGATGATTTCGATGCCTATGTCGCCATGTGGGCCGATCCGGCCGTCACCCGCTTCATCGGCGGCAAGCCGCGCACACGGGAAGAAAGCTGGATGCGCTTCCTGCGTCATGCCGGCCTGTGGTCGCTCTTGGGCTACGGCTTTTGGGCGATCGAGGACAAAGCATCCGGCCGCTTCATCGGCGAGGCCGGCTTTCACGATCTGAAGCGCGATATCGTGCCGTCGATCGAGGGCGTTCCGGAGGCCGGCTGGGCGCTGGCTTCGAGCGCACATGGCCAAGGGTTCGCCAGCGAAGTCGTCGGACGGGTTCTCGCCTGGGGCGATGAAGCATTCCGGCGCGCAAGGACTGTCTGCATCATCGATCCGGAAAACACCGGTTCGCTGAACGTTGCGGCAAAATGCGGCTACAGGGAGGTGTTGCGGACCATTTATCACGACAATGCAACGATACTGCTGGAACGGCAGTGTTGAGAGTGCTGCCTGTCATTCCGTGGTTGCGGTCAGGCCGAATCGAGGCTTTCTACGCCTTTCGCTTCAGCACCGGGCCTTCCACTTCGGCCTTGCGGGCAGCCTGTTCGAGCATTGAGGCGTCTTCGCCGAAAGCGCGGGTGGCGCGCGCGGCCGCCTCGAGCAAAGGTTTTTTCATGCGCTGGAGAAAGGCCGCGTCGACGCGCGTGCTCGGGCCGGAAAGCGTCAATGCACCGAGCAAGGTATGCCCTGGCCCGAACACCGGTGCCGAGACGCCCGCCGTCTCGGGGTCGCGATCGCCGACCGACAAACAGTGGTAGGTCTTGCGGATCGTCTCGTAAGGCTCGTCCTGCTGACCGGAAAACGCCGCGAGGACACGGCCGCCCGAACCAGCCAGCAAGGGCAGCACGTCGCCTTCCCGTATGGTGTAGCGGATGGGATGCTTGGACTCGACGCGGTAGAGACAGGTCCGCACGTCGCCCGAGCGGACATAGAAAGCGACGCTTTCCCAGCTTCGCTCGGCCAGATCACGCATGATCGGCAGCAGGATGTCGATCGCCACGACCGAACGCTGGTATAGCGCGCCCAGCCGGAAGGTGGCAGGGCCGACACGGTAGCGGCCGTCGTCGAGACGCTCCAGCAACTGCCCGCGCAATAATGAGTTCGCCAGGCGCAGGATCGTGCTCTTGTAGAGGCCGGTCCGCGCCGCGATTTCGGCTAGGCTGAGCGACCGGTCGGCAGTGGCGAAAGCATCGAGGATAGCGATCGCACGATCGAGCGCGGCAACGCCGGCGGTCGAGGCAGGCTTGGATTGTGTTACGGTCATCTGCTTGACCACGTCGTTCCGTTCCCGTTGGACAGAAGGGGCCGATCGGAGCAACTGTGCCGCACGCAATCAGTTCTGTCTAGTAGAACGTCGTTCCTGTTGACAGAACTAGGCAAAGACTGCATGAATTTTTGTCGAGCGGGTCTGAATTCAGGCTACGTTGCTGGCAGGCACCGGAGGAGGTGTCGTGATTGGAGGAATCCCCATGCTGAACAGACGCAGATTTTTAATGAGCACCGCTGCTGCCGGCGCCGCCGGTTTCGCGGCGTTGCATCTCTCGCCCGCTTTCGCGCAGGATGCACCGCAGATCCAGATCTTCGTGCCGGCAGCGCCCGGCGGCGGCTGGGACCAGACGGCGCGCACGATGGACCAGGTGCTGCGCAGTGAGAAGCTGATCTCCGGCTCGCAGATCACCAATGTCGGCGGCGCCGGCGGCACGGTCGGCCTTCCGCAGTTCATCAGCCAGTGGAACGGCAAGGGCAATTCGCTGATGGTTGCCGGCATGGTCATGGTTGGCGCCATCATCGCCAACAAATCGGCCAACAATCTCACCGAAGTCACGCCGATCGCCCGCCTCACCGGCGAGTTCGAGGCGCTTGTGGTGCCGGCGGCCTCGCCGTTCAAGACAGCAGCGGATTTCGTCGCCGCCCTCAAAGCCGATCCGACCAAGGTCCCGGTGGCTGGCGGTTCGGCCGGCGGCTCGGACCACATATTGTTCGGCCTTATCGCGAAGACGGCCGGTGTTCCGGCAGCCAACCTCTCCTATGTGCCGTTCGCCGGCGGCGGCGAGGCGCTGTCGGCGCTTCTCGGCAACCAGGTCGCGGCCGGTATCTCCGGCTATGGTGAGTTCTCCGAACAGGTCAAGGCAGGCGCGCTTCGGCTGCTCGCCATTTCCGCGGACAAGCCACAGGAAGGCATCGACGCACCGACGCTGAAGGAAGCCGGCATCGATGTCGAACTGTTCAACTGGCGCGGCGTCTTCGCACCGCCGGGCGTTTCCGACGCCGACAAGGCGGCGATGATCACGCTGGTCGAGACCATGGCCAAAAGCGATGCCTGGGCCACCGAATGCAAGAACCGCAACTGGACGCAAATCCTGCTCACCGGCGACGACTATGCGAAATTTCTCGCCGAAGACACGACCAGGATCGCGGCCATCCTCAAGGACCTCGGCCTTGCCTGATACCCTCGGAAGGGGGTGGCCTGCGCCGCCCCTTTCCGATGTTCGCCAGCCGCATGGACATACGATCCAGCGCGGGTGAAACTGCGGCGAAGTCGGCTGTGGGAGACCGGCTATCCAGGGAGGACGATCATGAGCACCAGCGACCAGCAGGCGGCGCGGCCGCGCCTTGCCGCGCCCGAATTGCTGATCGGCATCGGGCTTCTCGCTTGCGCCGGCGCGGTAGCCTGGCAGACGCTATCGATTCCTGTGTCGCCGCTCTACTCCAAGGTCGGCCCGACCGTCTTTCCCTACATCACCATGGTTGGCATGACGATCCTCTCCCTCTTGCTGATCGTCGCCGCCCTGCGGGGCGGCTGGCAACCGGACGAAGAAAAGGAAACGCCGACCGACTGGAAGGCGATGGGCATCGTCGCCCTCGGGCTGGTCGCGAACCTTGTGCTGATCCAGCCGCTTGGCTTTACCGCGGCCTCGGTGATCATGTTCGTTCTCATCTGCCATGGGTTCGGCAGCAGACATCCGCTGCGTGATGTGATGCTCGGCCTTATCCTAGCGCTTGCCGCCTATTTCGGCTTCGCCAGGGCTCTCGGCGTCAATATCGGCGCCGGCTTCATCGAGAACCAGCTGAACACGGTTCTCGATGCGATTATCCGTATGTTGAGGGCGTGACGCATGGAAACGCTTGGCCATCTCGCGCATGGATTTTCGGTCGCTTTTACGCCGGTCAATCTCATGTGGTGCCTGCTCGGCACGACGCTGGGGACCGCGATCGGCGTGCTGCCCGGCCTCGGACCGGCGCTGACCATCGCCCTGCTTTTGCCGATCACCTATCAGGTGGCGCCGGAAGCGTCCTTCATCCTGTTTGCCGGCATCTATTACGGCGCCATGTATGGCGGTTCGACGACATCGATCCTGCTCAACACGCCAGGCGAAAGTGCTACCATCGTCACCGCGCTGGAAGGCAACAGGATGGCCCGTTCCGGCCGCGGCGGCGCTGCGCTTGCCACCTCGGCGATCGGCTCCTTCGTCGCCGGCACGCTCGGCACGCTGGGCGTCGCCTTCCTGGCCCCGGTCGTGGTCAAATTCGCGCTGTCTTTCGGCCCGGCCGAATATTTTTCGCTGATGGTGTTGGCGTTCATCACGGTTTCGGCGGTGCTCGGCTCGTCGTCGGTGCGTGGCCTCACGAGCCTGTTCGTCGGCTTCGTCATCGGCCTAGTCGGCGTCGACCTGCAGACCGGCCAGCCGCGCTTCACCTTCGGCATGAGCCAGTTGCTCGACGGCGTCGACGTGATCGTCGTCGCCGTCGGCCTCTTTGCGGTCGGCGAGACGCTCTACATGGCCTCGCGCCGCTATGCCGGCAAGGACGAGATCGTGCCGCTGAGGGGATCGCTCTACATGACCGCCGCCGAATGGGCACGCTCGTGGAAGGCTTGGCTGCGCGGCACCCTGCTCGGTTTCCCGATCGGCGCCTTGCCGGCCGGCGGCGCCGAGATCCCGACGTTCCTGTCCTATGCGATCGAGAAGAAGCTCTCCAAACACAAGGAGGAGTTCGGCACGGTCGGCGCCATCGAAGGCGTTGCCGGACCGGAAGCCGCCAACAACGCATCGGCTGCCGGCGTGCTGGTGCCGATGCTGACGCTCGGCCTGCCGACTTCGGCGACGGCCGCGATCATGCTGTCGGCCTTCCAGAGCTATGGCATCAATCCCGGGCCGATGCTGTTCATGACGCAGGCCAATCTGGTCTGGGGGCTGATCGCCAGCCTGTTCATCGCCAATGTCATCCTCGTCATCCTCAACCTGCCGCTGATCGGTCTGTGGGTGCGGCTGCTGAAAATCCCGGCGCCGCAGCTCTATGCCGGCATCCTGGTGTTCGCCACGGTCGGCACCTACGGCATTTCTCAGTCGCCGACCGACCTCGTCATCCTCTATCTGCTCGGCGGGGCCGGATTCCTGATGCGGCGCTTCGATTTCCCGACGGCGCCGGTCATCATCGGCATGATCCTCTGGCCGCTCGCCGAAGCGCAGTTCCGCCGGGCGATGACCATCTCGAATGGCGACTGGTCGGTGTTCTACAAGCATCCGCTGTCGCTGACACTGCTGACCCTGGCGTTCATCGGGCTGATTGGGCCGCATATCTGGGCCTACGTCGAGCGCAGGCGCACGCGTGGGCCGGAGCATGTGCCGGGCGATGCCTGACCTGTTTGTGACATTATGACCGATCTGCTGTCCGGTGTCCGCGTCCTCGACCTGACCAATGTTCTGGCAGGTCCTTACTGCGCCTATCAGCTCGCGCTGCTCGGGGCGGACGTGATCAAGGTCGAGGCGCCGCAAGGCGGCGATCTGGCGCGCCAGCTCGGCGGCTCGCCGGAGCTCAACAGTGCCGGAATGGGCGCTTCGTTCCTGGCGCAGAACGCGGGCAAACGATCGGTGGTGCTTGATCTCAAAAAAGAGGCCGATCGCGAACGCTTCCTCGATCTGGTCGCCTCCGCCGACGCTCTGGTCGAGAATTTCCGCCCCGGCGTGATGGACCGGCTGGGGCTTGGCTACAAGAAGCTGAAAGAGGCCCGCCCCAGCCTGGTATATTGCGCGATTTCGGGTTTTGGACAGACCGGGCCGATGCGCGACAATCCGGCCTACGACCAGATCATACAGGGACTGTCCGGCATCATGAGTATCACCGGCACGCCGGAGACCGCGCCGCTGCGTGTCGGCTATCCCGTTGCCGACACGTTGGGCGGGCTGGTTGGTGCCTTTGCCATCACTGCTGCACTTGTGAAGCAGAAGACGACAGGCGAAGGCGCTTTTCTCGACGTGTCGATGCTCGAATGCACGCTTTCCGCACTGGGCTGGCCGGTCTCCAACTATCTGACGGCTGATGTCGAGCCGCAGCCGATGGGCAATGAGAACATGACGGCGGCACCTTCTGGAACGTTTCGCACCGGCGATGGCTTGCTCAACATCGCTGCCAACAAGCAGGAGCAATTCGTGGCGCTCTGCCGGCTGATCGGGCTGCCCGATCTGGCGTCGGACCCGCGCTTTGCCGAGCGCGAGACGCGCAAGCGCAACCGCATCGCCTTGAAGGCGCTGATCGAGGATGCCCTGGCGAGCGGCTCGGCCGCGGCCTGGGAGGAGACGCTCAATCGCGAAGGCGTGCCGGCGGGCAGGGTGCTGACGATCCCGCAGGTGCTGGCGGAGCAGCAAGTGATCGGGCGCGACATGACCACCCGTTTCGATGGCATGCCGAACATCGACCGGCCGCTGACCGTCGTGCGCGGCGGGTTCATGGTCGATGGCACAGCACCCTTGCCGACCAAGCCGCCGCCAACGCTGGGCGAGCATACGGACGAGGTGTTTGCCGGCTTGCCGCCCCGGGCAAAAACGAGAGCGCGGGCATGAGCGACGCGAGACCATGAGCAACGTTGGGAAAAAAACCGGCCGCGAGCGCGGCGAGGAATGGTGGCAGACCGAAATCATCGAAATGCGCCCCGGCGTGATTCGGCTGCGCGGCTACGAGATCCAGGATCTGATCGGCCGCGTCAGCTTTCCGGCGATGATCTGGCTGATGCTGCGCGGCGAACTGCCTGGTGAGGAGCAGGCGGCGCTGCTCGGCATCGCGCTCGGTGCTGCCGTCGATCACGGGCCGCAGGCGCCGTCGATCGCCATTGCCCGGATGGCGGCTACCTGCGGCGTCGGCATCAATAGCGCCATGGCCTCAGCCATCAACGTCCTTGGCGACGTGCATGGCGGCGCTGGCGAGCAGGCGCTTGCCTTCTACGGCGACATCGCCGCGGCACTGGACGGAGGCATGACGCTTGCCGACGCTGTCACGGCGCGGCTCGATCGCTTCTTTGCCGAGGAAAAATCCTATGTGCCGGGGCTTGGCCATCGCTTCCATCCGGTCGATCCGCGGGCGCCGCGCCTCATCGAGTTGACCCGAGATTTTGCCGCGCGCGGCATCATCAGCGGACGTTTCGCCGACATCGCCGAGGCTGTTGAGGCCGAGGTCGCGCGGCGCAAGGGCAAGAAAATCCCGCTCAACATCGACGGCGCCACCGCCGTCATCTATGGCGAGCTCGGCTTTCCGCCGCCGCTGACGCGCGGCCTTTTCGTGCTGTCGCGCTCGGTAGGCATTCTGGCGCATGCGTGGGAGCAGTCGCAGCAGAGCGACCGCAACAAGGGGCCGCTGCCGCGCGAATGGTTGTGGGCCTATGCCGGCACGCCGGTCCGGCCTTTCCCTCAGGGAGACGACGATTCCAAATGAGGCCCCGGTTCAAGCGGGCGCAGGTTGGGGAACCTTCAAGTTCTTCAGCAGCGTTGAAAGGTCGGGCTCGTCGATAAGCACTGCTGCGTCTTCCGGCGTCAGCCATGCTCGCTGCCGTCTGTTGGCTTCCTGCCAGTTGGGCAGCTCCTCGGTCACCGCCAGCAGATAGACGGTGACGTCGACGCGAACGAAGCGGTTTGTCAGCCGCTTCCAGTAGGAATAGGTGCCGGCCGGCTGCTTCAGCGTCTTGCCGAGGACGCCGGCTTCCTCCTGCGCTTCGATGGTGGCTGCCTTGCGCCCACTCTTGCCCTTCATCGGCCAGCCCTTGGGCACGATAAAGCGCCTTGTCGATATCGAGGTGACCAGCATCACCTCAACGTCCCCGTGTTCGCTCAGCCGAAAAGGAATAGCCGCGACCTGACGGACCCGCTCCCCCTTCCTTGCCTTGCGTACGGCCTTCTTCTTGGTGGCTGCCATTCCCGACGATCCAATCAGGGCAGTGCCCAAGCACAAAGGCACGTTGCGAAATCAAAACCGCCTTCGATGCTACTTCAAGTAGAGCGGTGTTCAAGGCTATAAGTCGGCTAAATAAATGAAAAGTACCGGCTCATCAGCGGCAGGTGCTGATAAAGCGGCTGCCCGACCGTCGCAACTGGCACGTAGGCTGCATCTGCTGCACATCTGGCCGTTGCGGCGCGACCTCGCGATCCTGGGCACGGAACTGCTGTTGCTGCTGCTGATATTGCTGGCGCCGCAGCCTGTTCTCGAGCACCTGCAATTCGTTTTGCCGGACCAGCGCGTTGCGGTCGGCGGGGTTGAGGACCTGTGCCAAGGCGGCCGGACTTGCGCCCGGCAAGATCGCTGTTGCCAGCAATGCCGACGTGAAAATCGTTGAAAGACGAGACTGCGACATCCGTTCATTCCCGCGCGGAGGAGACACCCTCCTAATATAGGATGTCTGCGTGGCGATGCCATCGCCAAGGCCCCGATCGTAGTGGAATCGATGCGCCTGCCGCCAAGACATTATATTCGTAATCTCTAATATTTCGGCAGGCCGATTGAAGCATTGCCGTCATATGACGACTATGAAACGTCAGACGTTTTGGCCAGTGTCCTTCACGCAACACTTCGATTCCATCAAGCGCAAGTTCAACAATTCGAATTCCATTGGGCAGAAGTTAATGTATTCTAATCAAGCCATCGCTTCACAACGAATTGGGAGCGCTGGCCTTAATGCGTTGAGTTCTATTACGAATATCCAGCATTTTTTACTGCCTGAGTAGATGTGGCGGCAGCGGCGGATCCAAGTAGGGATTGGGAACGTCGCACTCTAGGGGGTAGTGCATGGCTTTGTTCTCAAGGCTCTCCGTGTCGGATTCCGTGCGGCGGACCGTCATCGGCAATAAGGCCGTTTCGACGGAACGCCCTGTCGATATCAGATCGAGCAAGAAAGCCGGACCCGCGCCGGAAGCCGCGCGCGGCGAGAACCGGCGCATTTTGCCCGGCCGGGCCATTCTGCCAAATCGCCTGGCGCTGCTGCTCGGCGCCACGGCCTTGGCAGGGCTCCTTCCCGTTTCGACAGATGTCGTTCATGCGCAAGTCCTCATCAATCAAAATGGAGGCAATGGAGGCAACGGCAGCGGCTATGACGGCGACGGCGGCAATGGCGGCGCGGGCGGCAACGCAGTGCATGTCAACAACACCGACCAGAGCGTGCCTGCGCCGGCTCTGCCCCATGTTAGCGCCTATGATGTCACGGCGGATGGTGGCAATGGCGGCAATGGCGGATACGGCTTTCTGTTGCTCGTAGGCAATGGTGGCGAGGGCGGCAATGGCGGCAACGCCGGAAGCGCCAGTGCCACCAACACCGCCAGCCTGTTCACGGAGGGCAATTTTCATCACGGCATGGTTGCGACGGCCACCGGCGGTCAGGGCGGTGATGGCGGCGGCAGCGGCGGTCTCGTTTTCGCAGATGAAGGTGACGCTGGCCATGGCGGCGCCGGCGGCAACGCCAATGCAACGGCCACAGCCTCGAGCATCATCGAAACGACCGGTGAAAACTCGTTCGGGATCATCGTAGACGCCAGCGGTGGCAATGGCGGCACCGGTGGTAACGCCGTCTCCGCCGGTTATGCAAATGCCGGCGAAGGCGGCAATGGCGGCAGTGCCGGCACCGCGAACGGCAGCAACGCCGGGCAGATCACCACAGGCGGTCGATTTTCATATGGCATGATTGTCCGCTCCGCCGGTGGCCGCGGCGGCGACGGAAATCAATCGTCTTCGATTTTTGTCGGATCCGGCAGCAATGGCGGCTCACCCACCAGCGGCGGCAATGCTTCGGGTGAAAACTCCGGTGAGATAACGACC
>NZ_RZTA01000100.1:0-25218 GCF_004023115.1 Mesorhizobium sp. M6A.T.Cr.TU.017.01.1.1 | reverse complement strand
GGGTGGAGCAGCCCGGTAGCTCGTCAGGCTCATAACCTGAAGGTCACAGGTTCAAATCCTGTCCCCGCAACCAAATCAAAAACGGCCCGCTTCACGCGGGCCGTTTTGCGTTTGCGGCCCGGCACGGTCGAGACCCTGTTCACGCGGCCGGCGCATGAGCGCTGAGCAGGCGTTCCAATTCAACGGTAGAGTCGCGCAGACAGAATCGACAATTTAACCCGCAGCTCATCCCGCAACAATTGCGGTTTGGGCAAGCCCGCCCGTCCGCCGTCCGTCGGCGGTCTCAGAGCTGCGGACCCTTAGTCGAAACCTGCCGCGGTGCTGCCATAAGGGCGTCGCTCAATTCACACGGTTTTCCGACCCCGCCATCAGCGGTATCTCAAGCCCTCGCCGCAATCCCGTCGCAACGACCGACACCCTGAATTTTCCTGCGAGCGCCTTGTCGAAAATGGCGCCGACGATGATATCGGCGTCGGCGTCGACCTCCTCGCGTATGCGGGTGGCAGCTTCGTCGACCTCGAACAGCGTCATATCAGTGCCGCCTGATATCGAGACAAGGACGCCCTTGGCGCCCATCATGGACGCTTCGTCGAGAAGCGGGTTTGCGATTGCCGCCTCGGCCGCCTTCCTGGCGCGGTCCTCCCCGGTGGCTTCGCCGGTGCCCATCATCGCGCGACCCATATCGCGCATCACCGACTTCACATCTGCGAAGTCGAGATTGATCAGCCCTTCCTTGACGATGAGATCGGTGATGCAGCCGACGCCCGCGTAGAGGACGCGGTCCGCCATGGCGAACGCGTCCGCGAACGTCGTCTTGGCATCGGCGATCCTGAAGAGATTCTGGTTCGGGATGACGATGACGGTATCGGCGCTCTCGCGGAGCCGCTCGATGCCCTCATTGGCCGCATGCATTCGACGGTTCCCTTCGAACACGAACGGCTTGGTGACGACGGCCACCGTCAGTATTCCCGCGTTGCGCGCGGCCTGCGCTATGACCGGTGCCGCACCGGTTCCAGTTCCGCCTCCCATGCCTGCGGTCACGAAACACATATGCGTTCCCGCGAGATGGTCCATGATTTCGTCGATCGATTCCACGGCAGCGGCATGGCCAACTTCGGGCAGCGATCCTGCACCCAGGCCCTCCGTCACGTGAGCTCCCAATTGGATCAGCCGCGTTGCCTTCGACATGGTGAGCGCCTGAGCATCGGTGTTGGCAACGATAAATTCGGTGCCCTGCAAGCCTTCGGCGATCATGTTGTTGATGGCATTGCCGCCACCGCCGCCAACTCCGATGACGGATATTTTGGGCCTCATCTCGGAGATTACCGGCCTCGTTGCAGTGTTCATTTGCCGTCTCTCCCGTTGAATGCGCAAGCGCAGGGGTCGGTGGAAGGCTTGTTCCCGACGCACTGCAAGACTTTGGACAGTGAGCGAATCAGGACAGCCCAGCGTGCCTAAGGGAATCAGACGGTTGACTCGGCTGCAAGTGCACTATGCAAACTCGCGCATGTTACGCGCCATTGGTTCGCCGTCAGTGCTTCGAAAGTTGTCTGATGTCAGCGTCTCTGGGTAGGGCCGGGGCGATCTTCCTGTTCTACTTCACGCCGATGCCGGCCGTCAGGCCGCCATCGATCTTGTAGTCCGCACCAGTGCAGAACCCGGCTTTCGACGAACACAGAAAGGCGATGAGTTCCGCCACTTCCTCCGGCTCGCCGATGCGTCCGATGGGGTGGGCTTCGCCGAAGCGCCTGTAGGCCGCCTCGACATCGGCATCGGTGCCATTCTCGCCGCGCGCCGCCTTTTCCAGGATTGGCGAGCGGATCGAGCCAGGGCTGACGGAGTTGACGCGAATGCCGGAGCGTGCGTAGTCGAGCGCCAGAGAGCGCGTCAATGTGTGGATGGCACCCTTGGTCGTGGCATAGGCGGCGACGTTCTGCTGGCAGGCAAAGCCCTGCACCGAAGCCACGTTGACAATGGCGCCGCCGCCCCGCTTGATCATTTCCGGGATGCCGAAATGCGCGGTCAGGTAGATCGAGCCGACATTGACTGACATCGCCTGGTTCCAGGTGTCGAAATCGGTGCTGGTAGCGGTTCCATATGGATGGACCGCCGCGGAATTGACGATGATATCGAGGCCGCCGAACCGCTCGACACCGGCCGCGACCGCGTCGCGAACCTGATCCGGCACCGACACGTCGACGGCCATGACCAGCGCCCCGGCGCCGGATCTGTCCAGTTCCGCCGTCATCGCTGCGTTGGCCGCGCGGTCGATGCCGCAAGCGATGATCGCAGCACCCCCTGCCGCAAGACGTCGGGCGGTTGCCAGGCCGATCCCGGTCGTCCCCGTCACCAGAGCGATCTTGCCGTCGAAATCCTTCATTGCGGAAAACTCCTTCATTGGTCGTCGGAAGCCGGCTTTAGTTTGACTTCCATTGTGGCCCAACAATACCTTTCTGTTCTGTTTTTATCGCAAAGGGAAAGTCTCAATGGAACAGTGCTGGCGCTGGTATGGACCGGACGATCCGGTGACGCTCGATCATGTTAAGCAGGCAGCTGCGACAGGCGTGGTGACGGCCCTGCACGACATATATGACGGGCGTGCCTGGCCGCTCGACAGCATTTTGGAGCGCAAGCGGATCATCGAGGCGGCAGGGCTGACCTGGTCGGTCGTCGAGAGCATTCCCGTTCACAACTCGATCAAGATCGGCTCGGCGGAACGGCTTCGCTATGTCGGCTTCTACAAGGACACGATCCGTGCGCTCGCCAAGGCCGGCATTTTGACGATCTGCTACAATTTCATGCCCGTGGTCGACTGGACCCGCACGGATCTGGCCTATCGGCTTCCGACAACGGGTTATGCGCTGCGTTTCGATGCGATCGATTTCGCCGCCTATGACCTGTTTGTGCTGAAGCGCAGGAATGCCGAGGCCGGCTACAGCGCCGCCCGTATCGCCGAGGCGGAATCGCGACTGAAGGAACTGAGCGACGAGCAGATCGACAGGATAGAGCGCAATCTCATTGCCGGCCTGCCGGCGACCGAGCGCAGCTATAATCGCGAAAGCTTTCGCGAGGCATTGGCGGAATATGACTCGATCGGGCCGAAGGAGTTGCGCGACAATCTTGCCTGGTTTTTGCGCGAGATCATTCCGGTGGCCGAGCAGGAGGGAGTGCGCATGTGCATCCATCCCGACGACCCGCCGTTCTCGCTCTATGGCTTGCCACGGATCGTTTCGACCGCCGAGGACGCGCGTTTCATCCTTAACGCCGTCGACAGCCCGGCCAATGGGCTGACGTTCTGCACCGGCTCCTATGGCACGCGCGCCGACAACGACATTGTCGGCATGGTCAAGGAATTCGCCGACCGGATCCATTTCGTCCATCTGCGCAATGTAACCATCGAGGATGACGGCTCCTTCTACGAGGCCGAGCATCTGGAGGGCGGCACCGACATGGCGCATGTCATCCTCGCTTTGATGCAGGAAGAGACGCGCCGTCGCAGGGAAGGTCGCGCCGACTGGCGGATTCCGATGCGTCCCGATCATGGCCATTTGCTCGCCGACGATATCGGCAAGACCAAGATCAATCCCGGCTACTCATTGATCGGCCGCCTGAAGGGCCTCGCCGAGCTGCGTGGCATCATGCGCGCCGTGGAGCGTTTTGGGCTGGCCTGAGATCGCCAAACAGGAAGCCCAAACGTAGTTTTCCTATGTGAAAATATCTTGCGCAGGTAAAAATACCTGCTAGTAATCTCGGATCGGGCTAGCGCCCGGTTCGGGAGGAATTTTTCAGGAATGACAAGGCTGCGCGGTCTGGCGTGGGATCATCGACGCTGCTGGGGTCCGCTCGACGCCAGCATCGAGACGTACTGCTCCGACAATCCCGGTCTGGAAATCGAATGGGACCGCCGCAGCCTCTACGAGTTCGGCGAGGGCGTGCTTGGTCCGGTGCTAGGCACCTACGATCTGATCGTATTCGATCATCCCTTTATCGGCGACATCGCCGACGGCGAGTTGATGGTGCCGTTCGACGGCTATTTGTCGGTGGAGCAGCGCCGCTTCTTCGAGCACGACTCGGTCGGCGCGTCCTGGCGATCCTATGCACGGAACGGCCGCCAGTGGGCACTGCCGATCGATGCCGCCTGCCAGGTCGCCTCCTATCGCCCGGATCTCCTGGAGCGCTACGCAGCGGTGCCCACTACTCATGAAGAGGTGCTGGAGCTTGGCCGTCGCGTGCGCAAGGACGGCAAGTGGCTTGGCCTGCCGTTCGTGCCGACGGACGCCATGTGCCTGCTCTTGACGCTCGGCCATCCGCAGGAGAACGGCGAGGAGTTCATTGCAAGGGACAAGGTCGAGCAGGCTGTCGCGCAGTTGCGCCAGCTTGCCGAGCTGTCGCATCCGAGTTCGTCGAAATGGAATCCGATCCGCTGCTATGACCACATGATCGCGCATGACGATGTGGTCTATGTGCCGTTCGCCTTCGGCTATGTGAACTATGCCTCGAACGCCGACAGGCCGTATCTGCGTTTCGCCGACGTGCCGACCCCGCGATCCGCTGGCGCCTTGCTCGGTGGTGCCGGCATCGGGGTCAGCGCCCAATCGAAACACAGGCAGGCCGCCATCGACTACGCGCTTTTCCTATGCTCGCCCGGCTACCAGCGCGGCGACTACGTGAAGTCAGGCGGACAGCCGGAATCGCTGGCGGCGTGGAAGGACGCCGAAGTCAACGATCTTTCCGGCAATTTCTTCAGCTCGACGCTTGCGACGATCGAAGCGTCCTACCTGCGCCCGACACATCCGGGCTTCATCACCTTTTTCCGCGAATGCGCTCCGCATGCGGCCGCTGCCATCGCCGGCGGCATGCCCGCGACCGAACTCGCGGATCGGCTGAACCGCCTCTACCGCGAGACCAGACGAGGCCAACCGGAACGGAGCGTCGCATAATGGCCGCCGACATAGCCCAGATCGTCGAAGAAGGCGAAAGCGGCCGCAACGGCTATCGCGTGCCGGCGGTGGAAAAGGCGCTCGACGCTCTCGAGTTCATGGCGTCCAGTGCCGAGCCGCTGACCCAGACCGAGATCGCCGCCGGCCTGGGGCGCTCCATCCATGAGATATACCGCATCCTGCTTCTGCTGGAGAAGCGCGGCTACATCTTCCGGACGCAATCCGACCGCTTCCGCCTTTCGCTAAAACTGTTCGAGCTGGCGCATATGCATCCGCCGGTAAACCGGTTGGTCGAATGCGCGCTGCCGGTGATGCGCGAGCTCTCGGCCAATACCGATCAAAGCTGCCATCTGGTTGTTCGCGAAGGCGAGAGCGCGCTGGTGGTGTTGCAGATCGATTCGCCTTTGCCGATGCGCTACTCGGTCGCGCTCGGCTCGCATTTCCCGATCCTAGAAACGAGCTCCGGCGCAGTGCTGCTCGCACATTCGAACCAGGCCGAGCGCGACCGCATCGTCGAGCGGATTGTGGCCGCCGGCGAGGGGCAGGGCACGCGGGCGGAAATCGAAGCGCGGCTGAACGAGGTCGCAAGGCTCGGCTATGAGATGCGCCCCTCGCTGGCCGTCGAGGCCTGCACCAACGTCTCAATGCCGGTGCGCGATCACACCGGCGCGGTCATTGCCGCGCTCACCGTCCCGTTCCTGCCACAGAAAGCCGCGCGCTTCGATCGCGAAACCGTCTTCGAACGGGCGAAAGCGGCAGCCGAGACGATATCGGCGGCGCTGGGCGCAGGTGAAATCATCGCTTCGTCACGTGCCGACCCGGAACGGCGGGACTATCCGTTCAGCAACTAAAAAGATGATAAATAGGGAGAAGAAGATGAATTGGTCCAAATCAATCCTGTTTGCCTCGGCGGCCGCGCTGGCCCTGAGCGCCGCTGCCGCGCAGGCCGAAAACATGCCGAAGCGCATCGGCTACGTCACCAACTACGCCACCCATGAGTGGTATCAGAATGTCATCAAGGGCATGCAGTCTCGCGCCAAGGAACTCGGCATCGAGCTCGAGGTGCAGGACGCCAATCTCGACATCGCCAAGCAGGTTTCTGCCGCGGAAGACTTCATGGCCAAGGGCGTCGACGTGCTGATTGTCACGCCTGTCAACGAAGAGGGCGTCGTGCCGCTGCTGCGCCAGGCGAAATCCAATGACGTCCCCGTCGTTCTGGAAGGCAATCCGGTCAAGGGCATGACGACCATGGTCGCGATCTGCGACTATGATACCGGCTACACGGCTGGCGTCGAAGCAGGCAAATACGCCAAGGAAAAGCTCGGCGGCAAAGCCCAGGTGATGAATGTCGGCCTGCCGCTCCTGTCTGCCACCGTCCTGCGTTCGCAAGGTTTCATGGACGGCCTGAAGACCATCATCCCTGACGCGGTCATGGTCCACGATCTCGACGGCGGCGGCAATCCTGACCGCGCGCTCGAAGTGTCTTCGGCGGCGCTTGCCAAGAACGCCGACATCAACATCATCTATGGCATCAACGATTCCTCGTCGCTGGGCGGCCTGCAGGCCTGGAAAGCGGCCGGCAAGTCGCAGGATAATTTGTTAACGGTCGGCACGGGTGGCGAAGGCCTTGCCTTCATCAATGCGATACAGAACGAGCCGTCCTACCGCATCGAAGCCGCGATGTTCCCGGAAAAGGAAGGCTACACCGCCATCGATGCCGCAGTGAAGCTGTTCAACGGCGAAGAGGTGCCCGAGCACATCGTCAGCCCGACCGCGCCGATGAACGGCGACGATTGGAAGAAGTACTACGATTACGACGGCACTGTCCGGACGATCAAATGGGATGCCGTCAACGCGCTTCAGCCGCCGGAAAAGTGCATGAAAACCTCCGCCGACCTGAAGAAGTAGGATCCCAAAATCGCCCTTCCCGCTCGGCGGGAAGGGCAACTGATCGGATGCCGACGGCAAAACAGGTCAACCGCCCGGTTTAGGCAGGTTTCCAAATAGCGACGGCACCCGATGCCGCCCCGGAAATGAAATGGAAATGAGCGAGCTTACGCAATCTTCCGCGCCAAGGCGTTTCATCGGCGGCCAGCTGCTGGGCAGCAGCCAGCTCGTGCTGGGGATTATCCTGGCCGTGCTTTGCATCGCCATCTCGATCGCAGCGCCACAGTTCTATTCCGAGGCCAATATCATCGCCATCCTGCGCCAATGCGCGCTGGTGCTGATCGTCGCCTCGGGCATGACCATGCTGATCATCACCGCTGAGGTCGATCTCTCGGTCGGAGCGTCGCTCGCCTTTGTCGGCTGTATCGGCATGGCCGTGCTCAACTCGACGCACAGCCTCGTGCTCGGCATGCTGGCGGCGCTCGCCTTTGCCGGCGGGGTCGGCCTGTTCAACGGGCTGGCCGTCACCAGGCTCAAGGTGAATTCGCTGATTGCCACCATCGGCACGATGATGATGCTGCAGGGCGGCGTCTATCTATTCACCCGTGAGGCCGTGCAGAACCATCACCGGCTGGTCAGCTTCACTGATCTCGGTGCCGGCTACATCGGCGCGATCCCGCTGCCCGTCGTCATTGCGGTGGCCATCTTCGCCATCGCAGCCGTGACGCTGCGCTTCACCACGCTTGGCCGTTACCTCTATGCGGTCGGTGCCAATGAGCGTGCGGTTCGTCTTTCCGGTGTGCGCTCGGAGCGTCTGAAACTGTTCGCCTTCGTCGTCACCGGCCTGTGCGTCGGGGTTGCCGGCATGATCCTGGCGTCGCTGATGAATGCGGGTCAGCCGACCGCCGGACGCGGCTTCGAGCTGACGGTGATCGCCGCTGTCATCCTTGGTGGCACCAGCCTGCTTGGCGGGCGCGGCTCGCTGTTCGGCACGTTGCTCGGCGTTCTGGTGCTGAAGGTCATCGACAACGGTATCATCATCCTGGGCTGGAACCAGGACCTGCAGATGGTGGTGCCCGGCGTGGTCATCATTCTGGCAACCTATCTCGACATCATCCGGAACAGAGCCAATGTCCGTTGATTTCCTTCACCCCGGCGAAGGCGCGGCCGTCGACACAAGCGTGCCGGCGCTTGAGATGCGCGGCATCGACAAGCGCTTTCCGGGCGTGGTGGCGCTGGACAATGTCGACCTCACCCTGGAGCCCGGCAAGATCCACGCCTTGATGGGCGAGAACGGCGCCGGCAAGTCGACGCTCATCAAGATCATGGCCGGGGTCTACGGCAAGGATGCCGGCACCATCCGCATGCGCGGACGCGAGCTCGACATCAAGTCGCCGCGCGACAGCCTGAAAGAGGGCATTAAGGTCGTGTTCCAGGAGATCGCGCTGATCTCCGAATTCACCGTGGCCGAGAACATCTTCCTCGAGGGCTATCCGACCGGCAAGGGCGGCTCGATCGACTGGAGGAAAATCCGCGCCGATTCCGCCGCGCTGTTCAACCGCATCGGCTTCAATGTCGATCCGGCGGCGCGGACGGGATCGCTGCCGGTCAGCCAGCAGCAAATGGTCGAGATCGCGCGCGCTCTCGCCCACGAAGCCCGCGTCGTGGTCATGGACGAGCCGACGTCCTCGCTGACGCCAAACGAGATTTCGCTGCTGTTCACCGTCATCCGCCGGCTGGCCGCGCTCGGCATTGCGGTGCTCTATGTCAGCCACAAGCTCGACGAGGTTTTCGAGATCGCCGACACGGTCACTGTTCTGCGCGACGGTCGGCATGTCTCGACCCGACCGATCGGCGATCACACCAATGATACGCTGATCCAGGACATGATCGGCCGTCGCATCGAAAGCCTGTTTCCGCGCAAGCGCGGCGCACCGGGCAGCAAGGTCGCCTTATCCGTGCAAGGGCTCAGCACGGCGAAGAAGCTGAAGGACGTATCGTTCGAAGCGCATGCCGGCGAAGTCCTCGGCTTCTTCGGCTTGATGGGGGCCGGCCGAACCGAACTTGCCAAGGCGGTCGTCGGCTTCGATCCGATCACCTCCGGCACGATTTCCGTCGACGGTCACCGCCTGCTGCCGCACGACACGCATACGGGTGTCCGGCTCGGCATCGGCCTGCTTACCGAAGACCGCAAGAGCGAAGGGCTGATGGGCGAATTGCCGGTTTACCAGAATGCCAGCCTCGCCTCGCTCGGCGCCTTCGCCCGTATGGGCTTCATCGACAAGGCCGGGGAACGCAAGGCGGTGCAGGATTATGTCGACCGCTTCCGCATCAAGACGCCCAGCCTGTTCCAGGAGATCAAGAACCTGTCCGGCGGCAATCAGCAGAAGGTGCTGATCTCGCGCTGGCTGATGCGGGGCCTGAACGTGATCGTCGTCGACGAGCCGACCCGCGGCATCGATGTCGGCGCCAAGTCGGAGATCTTCGCGCTCATCGACCGGCTCGCCGGCGAGGGCCTGGCGGTCGTCATGATGACATCGGAGATGCCCGAGTTGCTGGGCCTTTCCGATCGTGTCGCGGTGATGTGCGAAGGCCGGCTCACCGCGATCATGTCCCGCGACGACGCCACGCAGGAGAAAATCCTCAATGCAGCGATCGGATAAGACGATGACGCTTCGCGGCAGCATTCCCTGTCATCCGGCCGGCGCCTTCGAAGGGAGCAAGCGATGAGCCTGGCAAGCACTGACACCATGAAAGCCGGGCCGTCCATGCTGGCGCGGCTCTTCGCGCGGCAGGAACTGGCGCTGCTCCTCTGCCTCATCCTGGTGATCGCATTCTTTTCCTTCACCGCCGAGAATTTCTTCTCCGTGCGCAACATGACCAACGTGCTCGGGCAGGCGTCCCTCGCGCTGACCGCCGGCATCGGCTGCGCCATCGTTTTCATGTCCGGCGAGGTCGACATTTCGATCGGATCGCTGCTGGCGACCATCGCCCTGCCGCTGATCATCATCATGAACGATACGAACTCGCTTGCGCTCGGCGTTGGCGGCGCGCTGTTGTTCGGGCTGATCATCGGTGTGGTGAATGGCTATCTCACCGCCTATGCCGGGATCAACTCGCTGATCGTGACCCTGGGCACGATGTTCATCATGCGCGGTGGGGTGTATCTTTATACCGGCCAGCGGGCGATCCCCGACGATGCCGCTCTCGACAGCTTCATCGCGCTGTCGGATGGCCGCCTGTTCAATGTCGTTCCCTATTCGGCGGTGATTGCGATCGTCCTGCTCGCTGCCTTCGCCTACATGATGCGGCACCGGCCGTTCGGACGGCAGATCTATGCTGTCGGTGGCAATCCGGAAGTGGCACGGCTCGCCGGCTATGACGTGCGCCGGGTCAAGTTCATCTGCTTCATCATCAGCGCGATGCTGGCGACGGTTGCCGGCATTATTCTCGCGGCTCGCGTCGGCTCGGCGCAGCATACGGCCGGACTGAATTTCGAGTTCCAGGTCGTTGCCGCCACGGTGCTCGGCGGCGTCAGCCTTGCCGGCGGCATCGGCAGCCTGACCGGCATGGCGCTCGGCGTGCTGATCCTGCAGTTCCTGTCCAACGGGCTGCGCGGGCTCGGTCTGCCGACCGAGTGGCAGCTCGTCATCACCGGCATGATCATCATAGCCGCCGTCGCCCTTGACGAGGCGAAGCGGCGGCGTGCGAATGGAGGCTGACTTGGCTCGCTTGCAGGGAAAGACCGTCGTCGTCACCGGTGCCGCCGACGGCATCGGCCATGCGATCTCGGAGGCGATGGCGAGAGAGGGGGCGCATGTCTTCCTGAGCGACATCGCCGACGAACGGGGCGAACGCTTCGCTTCGGACTTGCGCGCCGCCGGCCACCGTGCCGACTACCTGCATTGCGACGTGTCCAAGGAAGCCGACATCGCCGACCTCATCGACACGGCCGTCAAGAAGGCCGGCCATCTCGACGTGCTGGTCAACAACGCAGCCATCGCCATCGGCGGCATGCCGGTGCATGAGATGACCGACGAGCAATGGCACCGGCTGATCGCAGTCAACCTGACCAGCGTTTTTCGCGGCTGCAAATACGCTCTGCCGCACATGATCGCGCAGAAATCGGGCTCGATCATCAACATGGCCTCAGCGCAGGGGCATATCGGGCTCGACGGCTGGACCGCCTATGCCGGCGCCAAGGGCGCGGTGATGGCGATGACGCGCCAGATGGCGGTCGAGTTCGGCCCGCTCAACATCCGCTTCAACTCGATCTCGCCAGGCACCATCAACACGCCGATGAACGACAAGCTAATCAAGGAGATCGGCGGCAATCTCGCCAAGGCGTGGGTGAAGATGCATCCGCTCGGCCGCATCGGCGAGCCTTCCGAAGTGGCGGAAGCCGCCGTCTATCTCGCCTCCGATGCCGCCGGCTTCACCACTGGCACCGACCTGCGCGTCGATGGCGGGCTGACCGCCGCGCCACGCTATGTTCCCGATCTGCTTTGACACACGAAACGAGACATAAAATGAACAAGGCCCTCGAAGGCGTCCGCATCCTCGATTTCAGCCATCTGCTGCAAGGGCCGTTCGCCACGCAGCTGCTCGGCGACATGGGCGCCGACGTCATCAAGATCGAGCGCGCCGGCGCTGGCGACATGTTCCGCAGCATGACCTTCTTCGCCAAATGGGTCGGCGGTTCCGAGAGCCCGAACTTCCTCGCCTGGAACCGTAACAAGCGCTCCATCGCGCTCAATTTGAAGAGCCGCAAGGTGCACGCCATCGTCATGGACATGGCGAAGAAGGCCGACGTGGTGGTGCAGAATTTTCGCCCCGGCGTGCTGGCCAAGCTCGGCTACGGCTACGAGGACTTCAAGGCAATCAATCCCGGCATCATCTATTGCTCGGGCTCCGGCTATGGCGAGGAAGGCCCCTATGTCGAGCGTCCCGGCCAGGACATGCTGATCCAGGGGCTGTCCGGTCTGATCTCCAACACCGGCCGCGGCGATCAGGCTCCTGTTCCGGCGGGAGCTGGTCTCGCCGACCAGATCGGCGCGATGAACATGGTCTACGGCATATTGTCGGCGCTCTACTATCGCGAGAAAACCGGCAAGGGCCAGAAGATCGAGGTCAATCTGCTGGCCGGCCTGCTTGCACATCTCAACCAGGAATACGTCGCCGTGCTCAATCTCGGCGAGGATTTCGTGCGCCCGAATTCTGGTATCGGCCATCCCGGCATGCAGGCGCCATTCGGCATCTACGAAACGAAGGATGGCGGCTATTTGTCGATCGCCATGAGCCCGTTCAAGACGCTGTATCAGACGTTGGAGGCGCCGCAGCTTGCCGTCTACGACGATCTGAAGACGCTGTTCGACAAGCGCGACGAGGTGTTCGAGAAGGTCAATGCCGAGACCAGGAAGTTTGCGACGCAGGATCTGCTGGCGCGGCTGCTGGCAGTCGACATCTGGTGCGCCGAGGTGAAGGATATCCGCCGCGCGGCGGAGGATCCGCAGGTCAAGCACATGGGCATGATCACCAGCTATGATCATCCGCGCGGCGGTAAGGTGAAGGTGGTCGCGCCGGCCGTCAAGATGAGCGAGACGCCGGCAACCATCGAACGGCCAGCCCCGCTGGTCGGCCAGCATGGCCGCGAGATCCTGGCCGAGTTCGGCCTGTCGAAGGACGAGATCGCCGCCCTGGAAGCGTCCGGCGACATGACCGTGGACGCTGCCTGACGATGCCCGTCTATCAGACACTTACGGTCGAAATCTCGGGTCGCGTCGCGGTCGTCACTTTTCGGCGCGCCGACCAGCTCAACGCCATGAACCAGCTGATGCAAGGCGAGATCATCGATGTTTTCGAGGCGCTGTCCGGGGATGACGGTGTCGGTGCGATCGTTGTGACCGGCGAAGGACGCGGCTTCATGGCTGGCGCCGACATCAAGGAATACGCCGCCCAGACGGCTGCCGAGTTCGACGCCTTCCAGGCCGCCGGCACGCGCATGTATGCAGCGATCGAGAATAACCGCAAGCCGGTGATCGCCGCGGTCAATGGCTTCGCGCTGGGCGGCGGCATGGAGCTGGTGCTGTGCTGCGACATCGTGATCGCCAACCAGTTCGCGAAACTCGGCCTGCCGGAGATCAAACTCGGACTGATCCCCGGCGGCGGCGGCACACAGCGCAGCGTCCAAAAACTCGGCCGCAACCGCGCCAATCTCCTGCTGATGACCGGCGCCATCGTGCCGGCTTCCGAATTCATCGACGCTGGACTGGTCAACGAGGTCGTCGACGTCGAAAGGCTGATGCCGCGGGCGCTGGAACTCGCCGAGATGATCGCCGCCGAACCGGCTGCAGCGATCGAGGGACTGAAAGCGTTGACGGCGCATGCCGTATCGGGCGACCTGGCCGATGGCCTCGCCATGGAACGCGACATTCTGGGCGGGCTTTATCGCAGCGAGATCGGCCAGCAGCGAGTGAAGGCGTTCGCCGAGAAAAGCGCGGCGCGCGCGAAGGCTGCGCAATGATATCCCTGGTCAAGCCGAACCGGCCGCGCTTCACCGATGTCGAAGGGCTGGCTGCTTTGGTTGGAAGTGGCGACGTCATCGGCGTCGGCGGCCACCATTTCGCCCGGCTGCCGATCGCCTTGCTGCGCGCCATCGCCCGCTCGGATATCAAGGATTTGCGCTACGTGTGCTGGGCCGGTGGGCTGCCGCTCGAGTTGCTTCTCGAAGCGGATGCGGTAGCGGAAATCGACCTCTGCTTTTCCAGCCTGGACATTTTCGGCCTGCCGCCGCGTTTCCGCGCGGCTGCCGAGACGAATGCCGTGCCCGTTCGCGACTGGACGGCGCTGGCGATGATCCAGGCGTTGCGGGCTGCGCAGCAGAACCTGCCGTCGATGCCGTTTCAGCTTCCGCAGGGCTCGGACATGCTCGCGCGTGTGCCGGGCGCGCTCGCCGCTCCCGATCCCGTTGCCAAGACCGAGACCGGGTTCATCCCGCCGCTGTGGCTCGACACGTTCGTCGTCCATGCCCAGCGCGCTGACGAGAGCGGCAATGTGCAGATCATCGGGCCAAGGGCGCTGGACTTCGCGATGGCGGGCGCGGCGCGCCAGGTGCTGGTCACGGTCGAGGAAATCGTTCCGGTCGGGGCGCTGCGGCATGACGGCCGCCAGAGCATTCTCACCCGCAACCAGGTTTCGGCCATAGCGCTGGCGCCGAGCGGCGCCTATCCGGCCTCCTGCCTGCCGTTCTATGTCACTGATTATCAAGCGTTATCGGCGGCGTTCGCGTCCAGGGAAACACCTTTGGCCGGCACTCTGCGTCTACCTTCCGAAGGCATGCCGGAGCTGGTTCAGGATGCTGCGAAAATCCGCGCCGAAACGGCCCTCGCAATGCCCGCTCTCGCGCAGGGCGAAAAGAAAGCGTCCATCGACGAGATCATCGCCGCCCGCATCGCCGCCGAACTCGACAATGAGAGCTTTGCCAGTGCCGGCGCGGTGTCGCCGCTGGCCAACGTGGCCTATCGGCTGGCAAAGGCGACGCACGCGCCTGATATGATCATCGCGACGATGAGTTGCGGCCACCTCGATATCGCGCCGAGCCCGATGATCCTGTCGCTGATCGAAAGCCTCGATTGCGAGACGGCGGTGACGCATGCCGGCGGCGACGACACCTATTCAACCTACTATCAGGCCGGTGCGGTGACCCATGAGATCGTCGGCGCCGCGCAGGTGGATCGGCGCGGCCGCGTCAACAGCATTGCGCTGCGCAAGCGCGATGGCGGCCTCATCCGGCTGCCCGGGCAGGGCGGCATGGCCGACGTCGCCAACATGCACCGCGACTATTTGCTGTACGTTCCCCGCCATTCGGTGCAGTCGCTGGTCGAGACGGTCGAGATCGCCAGTTCGGCGCGCGGCTTGCTCACCCAGAATGAACGCGAGCCGATGGGCTATCGGACCGGCGAGGCGCTGGTGTTCACCGATCTCTGCGTCTTTCGGCTCGACCGGTCGAGCCGGGAATTGATCGTTATCGAAACCATGCCTGATATCACGCAGCAGCAGATCCGTGATGCCACTGGTTTTCCCGTGTCATTCGATGCCGACTGCCGGCAAATTCCGCTCCCTTCGGACGCTACGCTCGGCGTCCTGCGAAACCGGATCGACCCCCTCGGTCTGCGCCGCCTGGAATTCGTCAGCGCCAAGGAGCGTGGTGCACTGATCGCCGAGATCCTCGCCGCCGACCGCGTCATGGTCGAGCGGTGCATCGCCGCGCAGACTGCAGGAGTCTGAGGCTCCCATTCGCCTTCAATGCGCATAGCTAAGGCATTTAATTCGTGCTCCATTGGCCAATTGGAATCATCCGGGCGCGGCCCTATATACTGATTATCGCAAAATTGCTATGGCGAATTGGACCTATCGATGCTACGATGACGGGACGACGCCGAGCTTTTGGCAGCGGTGGTATGATGATACGCCGCAAGCACGAGGTTCTCACAATGCAGCTTTCGGAATCCTTGAACAACTGGAGGTCTGGTCGCCTCCGAATTTCAAACCGCTCAAGGGAGAATATAAAGGCCTGCATGAAGTAAAATTTTTGGGCAAGGACCAAAGACAGTGGAGAGTATTTGGAAAAGCGGATCAGCGAAACCAGTCATTTCTCGCGCTGCACATTGGGTATCATAAGGACTCTAATTATACGCCGAGCAACGTAATGGCGAAGGCGAAGGAACGTTTGGCAGAAGCTCTATCAGATCCAAGGAAGGCAAAACCCTGTGAACGCCCTGGTAAATAAGCTCACTCGATTTGCGGACAAAGATTATCGGGACGGCTATGTGCAAACTCAGGTGCGCGCTGGTATCGCCTATCAAATCCAAGCGCTTAGGCGAAAGTTCGGCCTGTCGCAGAGTGAAATGGCAGCACGTACTGAAAAGAAGCAGAGTGTCATTTCGCGGCTGGAAAATACCGAATACGGCAAGGTAACGATTCAAACGCTTCTGGACATCGCCAGCGGCCTTGATGTTGCCTTGCTAGTACAATTTGTCTCCTACCCCGATTTCTTGAAGCGAACAGCGGATATGTCAGATAAGGCGCTTCAGCCGGAAACCATTCAAGAGAGCCTCTCACAGAGGCAATTCCTATACGGCATTAGGGATCAGGACTTCTTAGAAGCGAAGCCGGCGCAAAGCGAAAACAGAGCGACGATCCAGCCCTTTCCCATCCCGCGAAATATTGAGAACATACCCCAAATTGGCATCCAATGAGACTACTCAAGGTTCTTCCTTCTAGCGCTATCAGATCGGTGACGTTTAACGTTGAGGCCAATCCGGCGGTCTATGGTGGCAATGCCGTCCGGGCAATTAATGCAAGATACGGATTTCTAGAGTCGCCACAACGCCTAGCCGATTTTGATTACGAGGCAGGGGTTAAGTTTCTCAGGGGCAACTTTGAAGGTCACATCATAGATCTTCAAATCTTTTTACGCGGCATAAAAGCCTATAGCGCAGACGGAACTGCGGTTTGCGATGCGTTCATTGACGACTTTATCGGTGCTACAAAAGCTGCCGGAGTCGAAGTAGATACTTCATCACCTTTTAGGGCGTATAGCAGTGCGCTGGAGGTCGAATTTTTGGGGAAGTTCGACACGCTTTTCACAAAGATGAGCAGCTTCAGCAAACTGGTTGGCTCAAAGATTGTATCGTATGGCGGCCCTAATGATGAATTTCGTGGGGTTGGAATCAGCTTTGTTGGCAGCCTTGAGGGTTCGGCGCCAGAACCGTTCCGTCTCGAACGGCGTGTTGGTCATCCTTGGGGTTCCAACACGTTCTTTTCAATCGCGCCGCTCTCGAACGATGACCATATCGAGACACTTACGGAACTAGAGAAACTTATCTCTTAGCCGCCGAACGCTTCTCTGCCGCCTTTTTGGCGATCTCGGAACGGCGCTCTGGCATCATGTTCTCGGCGCGTTTCTTTCTACCTTTTGCGCCAAGACGAGGCCCGGTGGTGCTAAGGTCGATGGCTTGATGAAACAAGGTCGGCCTTGCGCCGTGACGTCTCCAGCCCGATGGCGATGAAGCGGCGTGCATGCCGGGCCAGCTCCATATTGTCGGTCCACAAATTGCGCCAGATAGCGGTTTTCTTCGACAGGTTCTCGTCGACGATCTCCGACGAGAACGATTCGAAGCTGAGATCGTCGCTGTAGCCGATTGCGGTCAGCGCATCGAAGATCGCGGCAAAGTCGATGTTGCCGGTGCCAAGGAAGCCGCGATGGCTCTCGCCGATATGGACATAGCCGATCTTGCCAGCCGCGTGGCGGATAGCCAGCCCGACATCGGCCTCCTCGATGTTCATATGGAAGCTGTCGAGATGCAGGAAGATATTGTCGGAACCGGTGTCCTCGATGAAGGCCAACCCTTGCGCCGCGGTGTTGAGCAGATTGCTCTCGAAGCGGTTGACGATCTCGAGGTTGAGCGTGACGCCGGCGGCCTTAGCGGTCTCCGCGACCTTGGCGAGCGTTCCGGCGCTGCGGTTCCATTGATCGCGCGTCGGCGCCTGCGTCTGCAATCCATGGCCGGTGCTGAGGATGCCGGCGACCTTCTGACCACCCAGATCGCGGGTCAGCGAAATGGTATCATTGAGGATTTCGACGCCGCGCGCGGCAATCGTCTTGTCGGCGCTCGAAATGTCGCCGTCGGCCGGCAACCCGATGCTGATCGCCACGCCGAGATCGAGGTCGGCGATGCGCTTGGCCAGCCCGCCAATGTCGACATTGGCAGAGTCGAGATAGGAGAATTCGATCAGGTCGAAGCCGGCCTCTTTGGTGTTGGCCAGCGTCCGTTCGAGGTCGCCTTGCGCCGAGCTTGCCGACCAGACGAAAGAATGGATTCCAATGCGCGACATAATCGTCTCCGGTTGCGCGGGAGCATCGGACCCAAAAGTGGAAACCGGTTTTGGGAGAATCCGATGCTCAAACAAAAAAACGGCGCGGCCGGTCATCCCGGCCGCACCAGCCTTGGGAGGCTTAGCGGGCTGCGGTCCAGCCCTTGTAGTCCTTCAGGTTCTCGGCCGTGATCAGCTGCGGGTCGAGCAGCACCGTCGCCTCGGCCGGCTTTTTGCCGGCAAGCACTTCAGCCGCCATCTGCAGCGACTGGCCAGCCATCACATAGGGGTCCTGCGAGGCCGAGGCCTTGATCATCGATGTGCCGGACGAGAGCTCCTTCTCGATGTCGGGCGCACCGTCGACCGCGGTGAAGATGAACTCCGAACGATTGAGCTGCTTGGCCGCCAGCTGGGCGCCGATCGCCGTCGGATCGTTGATGGCGAACACCGCGTCGATCTTGTCGAAGCGGGTCAGCAGCGACTGGAACACCTTCAGGCCGCCGTCGCGCGAGCCTTCGGCATTCTGGTCGTCGGAGAGGATCTTGATATCCGGGTGCTTCGCGAGAACGTCCTTGCAGCCCTTGACCCGCTCCAGGATCGACGACGATGCCGGGCCATTCAGGATGACATAGTCGCCCTTGCCGCCGGTATGGTCGACCAGATACTGGCAGGCCGCTTCGCCGGCCTTGACGTTGTTGGTCATCACGGTGACGTCGGCGCCCGGCGCCGAAACGTCGAACGCGGCAACCACGATGCCCGCCGCCTGCGCCTTCTTCACCGCCGGCGCGATCGCCTTGGCATCGACGGCGTTGAGCATGATCACGTCGACGCCGGCCGCTATGAACGAGTCGACCTGCGAGACCTGCTTGTTGAGGTCGTAGTCGGCCGACACCGACGTCACCTCGACGTTGGGGTTGATCTTCCTGGCCGCGTCTTCGATGCCCTTGATGGTTGCGACGAAGAACGGGTTGCCGAGCAGGCCGACCGAGATGCCGACCTTGTTCAGATCCTTGGCCGAAGCCGGTGCGATGGCGACGGCCGCAAGGGCAACGCCGCAGAGCAGTTTAGCGATGGTCTTCATTCTTTTCCTCCTGATGCCCCGCGCCTCTCACGGTGCGTTACATGAAACCGGTCGTTGATCGCCGGCGACTAAGGTCAATCACGTTCTTGCTCCTGCCTGGAGCCTGTAGCGGTCGAGGGCGACCGCCACGATGATGACCAATCCCTTGATGATGTACTGCCAGATGTCCGAAACACCGGCCAAGATGAGCCCGTTGGAGAGCACCGCGATGATCAGGCCGCCGATCAGCGTGCCCCAGATCGAGCCGACGCCGCCGACGAAGCTGGTGCCGCCGAGAATGACCGCGGCGATGGCGTCGAGTTCGTACGACTGCCCAAGCTGCAGCCCATTGGCCGCGTAGAGCCGGGCCGCCGACATGGCGCCGCCAAGGCCGGCCAGGAGACCGGACACGCCATAGACGAAGAGCAGCACGAGCGGCACCTTGATGCCGGTGAGGCGGGCGGCCTCGGCATTGCCGCCGACGGCATAGATCCAGGTGCCGAGCACGGTGCGCTTGAGCACCAGCCAGGACAGCACCACGACCGACAGAGCGATGATGACGAGCCAGGGGATGCCGAACAGCGAACCGTTGCCGATGAAGTCGAACGGCAGGTCCGAGTTGAACACCGTGGTGTCCTGGCCGAGCAGGCGGGCGACGCCGCGCACGGCTGTCAGCGAACCCAGCGTGACGATAAAGGGCGGCAGCTTGATATAGGCGACGAGCAGCCCGTTGATGATGCCGAAGCCGAGGCCGACCAGAATGGCTGCCGGCACGCCGAGCATGCCCCATTCCGGCACCAGCGACACCATCACCGCCACCATCGCCGAGGCGGCAAGGATGGCGCCGACGGACAGGTCGATGCCGCCGGTCAGGATGACGAAGGTCATGCCGGCCGCGAGCACGATGTTGATCGACGACTGCTGGGTGACGATCAGCAGGTTAGTCTCGGTGAGGAAGCGCGGGTTCATGAACTGGAAGCCGGCCGCCAAAAGGATCAGGACCGGCAGCATGCCAAGGGCGGCGAAGGCGGTGCGCAGCCGCCGGCTCCTGCCGACAGCCAGGTCGCCGGCGCTCATCTCGGTTGCCTTGTCGATCATCCCTTGGCCGCTCCCGTTGCAAGTTCCATGATTGCCTCCTGACTGAGCGGCTGGCCTTCGGATGACGTCACCTCGCCAGCGATGGTGCCGTCGCGCATCACCAGCACGCGGTCGGCGACGCCGATCACCTCCGGCAGTTCGCTGGAGATCATCAGGATGGCGATGCCCTTCTTGGCGAGATCGTCGATCAGCCGGTAGATTTCCGACTTCGCCCCGACATCGACGCCGCGGGTTGGCTCGTCGAGGATGAGGACCCGGGGCTCGGTCTCGAGCAGGCGGGCCAGCAGCACCTTCTGCTGGTTGCCGCCCGACAGCGAGCCGGCATTGGCCTGTACCGACCTGGTGCGGATGGAGAGGTCGGAAACGGCCTTGGCAGCGCGCCTTTCGGCCTTGGCGAAGTCGCGCAAGCCGCCGACCTGCGCGTCCCTTGCGAGCACGCCCATGCTGATATTGTCGGAAATCGACATGTCGAGGAACAGGCCGAGTTCCTTGCGGTCCTCGGTGAGATAGGCGATGCCGGCGTCCAGCGCCTCGCGCGGCGAGCCGATGGTTACAGGCTTGCCGTCGAGTTCCAGCGTGCCGGATGTGTGCCTGTCGGCGCCGAAGATCAGCCGTGCGAGCTCGGTGCGGCCCGAGCCGACCAGGCCCGCCAGCGCCAGCACTTCGCCCTTGTGCAGGTCGAAAGAGCAGTCCTTCAAAAGATTGCCGTCCGACATGCCCTTCACCGATAGCGCGATCGCGCGCTTGCTGTCCGGCGGGCGGTGATCCTTCTTGTAGAAAGCGGACAGGTCACGGCCGACCATCATCGAGACGAGACGCGAGGCGTTCAGGTCGGCGCGATCGAGCGTGCCGACATAGCCGCTGTCGCGCAGCACGCTGACGCGGTCGGCAAGCTGGTAGACCTCTTCCATGCGGTGGCTGATGTAGATGATGGCGATGCCCTGCGACTTCAGCGTTGCAATGACCTCGAACAGCCGGTCCGTCTCGCGCGAGGTCAGCGACGTCGTCGGCTCGTCCATGACGATGATGCGCGCGCTGGTCGACAGCGCGCGGGCGATCTCGACCATCTGGCGCTCGCCGAGCGACAGGCTGGAGACAAGGGCGCGCGCCGAGAAGGAAACGCCGAGCCGCGCGATGATTTCCTTGGCGCGCCGATTGCACTGGTCGCGGTCGACGATGCCGAACCGTCTCGGCTCGTTACCGAGGAAGATGTTCTGCGCAACCGTCAGGTTGGCCGCCAGCGACAGCTCCTGATAGATGACGGCAATGCCGTTGGCGCGTGCCTTGATTGGGTCGCCGGTCGCGACCGGCGTGCCTTCGATCAGGATGTCGCCACCGGGATCCGGCCGGTAGGCGCCGGACAGCACCTTCATCAGCGTCGACTTGCCGGCGCCGTTTTCGCCCATCAGCGCGTGCAGTTCACCGGCGTGGACGGTCAGCGACACATCCTGCAAGGCGCGGATCGGGCCGAATGTCTTGGAGATATGCCGCATCTCCAGCACCGGCTGGCGCACTGTTTCGATCTGGGCCGCGGCGGTCATCGTGCACCTCCCGCTGCAGCATCAGCGACGCCTCGGTCGGTGGCGAGACTACGCCAGCTGTCGCGATAGCCGGCAAGCCCGGCGAAGCTTGAAGCGCGGACAGGCTCCGGCGCCTCGGCGGCGAACTCGCGTCCAACACTCTCGAACGCAAGAGCCGCCGCTCCGGTGGCGCTGCCCTCCAGCGTGGCGCCCTGCATGAAGGCCTGGCCGGGACGCAGCTGCGCCAGCAGGCTGGCGAGCAGGCCACCACTGTTCAGCCCGCCATCGACGATCACGGTGTTGTTCGAATGGATCAGGTCGAGACACAGATCGACCATTAGCGCGACATAGAGCAGCGCCACGGCCGCGCGCTCCTCCGCGTTGGGTGCGCGCCCGACCAGTTCGCCGGGATGGCCAGGCATCGGCCCACCTGGCGCGAAGCTGGGCAGCGCCATGATGCCGGCGTCGATCACCTGCTGTAGCGTGGAGCGGTCGATTGCGCCTTGCCAGCCGGCGCTGATCGTCGCGAATTCACGCCCGCCCATGAAGCGGATGGTGGGCACCGGGCCACCATCGACATCGACATTGACCAGCATGTCGCGGTCGCGATCGAGCGCGTCGAGTGGGCAGTCCGGGTTGAGCACGATGACCCAGGTGCCGGTCGAGACGACAGTGACCGGGCCAAGCTCCTGCCGGCGATAGGCATACAGTGCCGCATTGCTGTCATGGACACCGTTGTGGATGGCGATCGGCCACGCCGCCTCGCCGAAGCGCTGCTCGCCGATGACCGCGCCGGCACGCTCGAAGGCGGGCATCTGGCCGCGCCATCCCTCTGCGTCGACCAGCGAGGAGAAATCGCGCTTGCGCGGCGCCCACAGATGCGAGTGACAGCCCAGATACGACACTTCCGAGACCGCCCGGCCGCCAAAGCGCCAGCTCCAGTACTGCGGATAGCCGAGGATCGACTTTGCCGCAGCGAACGCGCCGGGCTGCACTGCCTTCAGCCACAGCATGTGGCGGCCATAGTTGAAGCCGAGCGGCAGATGCGGCGAGAAGGTCTCGGCAAAATCCGGAATGCGGCGATCGATCTGCGCGGCAATCTCAGCCGGCGGCTCCTGCTCGTAGTCGAGGATCGGATGCGTCAGCGCCGCATCGTCAACCAACGCAAAGGTGCAGCCATGGCCCGAAACCATCAAGCCCTCTATGCCATGATTGTCGACCGCGTCGTCGACGGCGCGAGCCGCCCAATCGTGAAGCGCTGTCTCGTCGAGCACGCTGAAGCCGCCTTTGCGCGTCCAGTTCGGCTGGGTCCGGCGCTGGTCGAGGATCCGCCCGTCCTGATCGAAGACGAACAGCTTCGAGTTGGTCTTGCCGAAGTCGAGGACAGCCACCTTCATTGGATGGCTCCCGAGGCAGAGGCGATCCGCACCATGACGCCGGCGTCTTCCAGCATGCGCGCGTCAGCGTCGGACAGGCCTTCATCGGTGACCAGAGTGCCGATGCGGGACAAAGGCAGCGCGACGTTGCGCGCGTGGATCGACAGTTTGCGGCTGTCGGCCAGCACCACGATCTGGTCGGCGCATAGGCTGAGCTCGACGATGGAGCGGACCAGCAGCGGATGCGATTCCAGCAGGCCCTCCTGGCCGATGCCTTGCGCGCCAAGAAAGAATTTCGATGCATAGAAGGGCACGGCCTGGGTGAGCGAATGGATGATGCCAGGCTCACGATGAAGCTCACCCCCGGCAACGGTCAGGCTGCAATGGCCGTGGTCGCTCAGATAGGCCACGAGCGGCATCGAGTTGGTATAGAGCCGGATGTTGCGGTCGGCGAGCTTGGCCCCGAGATGGAAACAGGTCGAACCGCCATGCACGATGACGGCGTCGCCATCGCGCACCATGGTCGCGGCGAGAGCGGCGATCTGCCGCTTGGCCTCGACCGCGAGATCGCGGTTCTCGTCATAGGGCCTGGCATAGGCGACGCCCGCCTGCGAGGCGCCATCGAGCGCCGAGATGCCGCCGTAGACCTTCCGTGCTTCACCGGCCTCATCGATCTTGTCGATGTCGCGCCGCACCGTCGCAGCCGACACGCCGAGCCGCTCCTGCAGCTCGCGCACCGAGGCGAAGGGGCGATCCCGCAACAACTCGACGATCTGACGCTGGCGGCCGGAGTCGCTCAACGGATACCCTCCCGAAATGCCATTTTGCCACGGCAATTGGTGCAACTTACTCAAGGTGTATCAGATTGCAAGCTCGATTTGACGAGATAAGATCACTATTGACGTAACTTACTCGCATCTGCGATACCAGCGTCAACATCCAAAGCCGTGGCCACGCGGCCGGTTTGTGGAGGAATTCGATGGCAAACTATGCGGATGCGCAGGAATTGGCTGCTTTGCGGTCGCTTTCGGCCAGCATCGGGCGCGACCCGCATTTGACCCAGGCCGCGGGCGGCAACACTTCGCTGAAGGCTGGCGACACGCTCTGGATCAAGGCTTCCGGCACCTGGCTGAAGAATGCGCTCGCCGAGGACATCATGGTGCCCGTGGCGATCCCCCCGCTGCTTAGGGCCGTCGAGCAGCGCGACCCGGCCGCCGATCAGCCTCAGGCGTTCGCCATCGAGGCGCTCAATGCCCGCAGGCTGCGTCCCTCGATCGAGACCACGGTTCATGCGCTGATGCCGCAGCGCGTCGTTCTGCATGTCCACTGCGTCGACACCATTTCGCTTGCCGTGCAGGCCGACTGCGAGGCTCAAATCGCCAAGCGCCTGGATGGCATCGAATGGGCGTATGTTGCCTATCGCCGACCGGGCCTGCCGCTTGCCCAGGGCATTGCCGAGCGCCTTCGGCCAGGCGTCGATGTGCTGATCCTTGGCAATCACGGTCTGGTCGTCGCTGCCGAGACCGTTGCCGGCGCCGAGGCGCTGCTGCGTCGCGTCACAGGGCTGCTGGCGCGGCCGCCGCGCGAGGTGGCGGAGCCGAACGTTGCCGCATTGACAGCGCTCATCGGACGCACCGGTTACAGGTTGCCGGCGGATATCGAAGCGCATGCGGCCGCGATCGATCCGGAAAGCTGCCGCATGGCGTCGGGAGGCAGCCTCTATCCCGATCACGTCATCTTTCTCGGCCAGGGTTCGGTCGTGGCGAGACCTGGCGAGGATGTGAAGCGTGTCACCGAACGGTGCGGCACGGCACCCGCGGCAATCCTGTTTCCCGGGCTTGGCGTGCTGATGCGCGGCGACGCCAGTGCCGGCGCCGACGCCATGCAACGCTGCCTCGCCGACGTGACGGCGCGGGTCGACGTCGCGGCGAAGCCGAACTATCTGACCGCCGCGGAGAATGATGAACTGATCAACTGGGACGCCGAGCAGTATCGCCAGAAACTCAATGCCGCCGGCGGCTGACATGGCGCGTTCAATCGACCAGCTTTCGATCGGCATCGATATCGGCACATCAGGTGCGCGCGCCGTCGCCATGCGGCCGGACTTTTCGATAGCCGCGCGTTCCGCCGTTCCACTCGACAGATTTGGCCAGGATGCCCGCGACCCCTCGGTGTGGTGGTCAGCGGTCGGCGCGGCGCTGACGGAACTGCTTTCAGGCATCGATCGCGCGGCGGTCCGGTCGATTGCCGTCGACGGCACTTCGGGCACGTTGCTGCCGGTCGACGGCGCCGGGCGGCCGCTGGTCGAGCCGCTGATGTACAACGACAAAGTCGACGACGACGCCATTCTGGCCGTGATCGCGCGCGAGGCGCCGGCAGCGAGCGCAGCACGCGGGGCGACGTCCGGCCTCGCCAAGGCGCTCTGGTTCCAGCGCCTGCCCGGTGTTGCCGCGGTGCTGCAC